>NZ_JBSFCF010000010.1:0-254653 GCF_053593335.1 Streptomyces sp. NPDC002324 | reverse complement strand
GCCGAGCGGCGTCGGGATCAGGATCAGCGCGACGAACCAGATGATGTTGTGCTCGACGGCGGGCCAGAACTGCGGGTTGTTGGTGAACAGTTCCTCGAAGTTGTGCAGCCCGACCCACTTGATGGAGTCGAAGCCGATGCCGTCCCAGGTGGTGAAGGCCAGCAGGATCGACGCGAAGGCCGTCACCCAGACCAGGGCGACATGCAGGAACGTCGGCAGACCCGCCATCACGCCCAGCGTGAGCCTGTCCCGGCGGGTGAGGAGCCGCCGGTGCCCCTGGGGCACCTTCGCGGACTTCCCGGTCTGTGCGGTTTTCGCGGCAGGGCCGGAGCCCGGAGGCGGCGTGGCCGCCTCCGGGCTCTCGGTGGGGGTGGTCGTCATGTCAGGAGGTCATCCAGTCGTGAGGACGGTCGATCGTCAGGACGGTCGTCAGGACGCGAAGATCGTCTTCTTCTGGCGCTCGATGGACGAGAGCAGGCTGTCGACGCCCTTGGGGTCGCGGATGAACTTCTGCAGCGCCGGCTGCATCACCGTGGAGGTGAAGTCGGGGCGGCTGTCACGGTCCATGAACTGGGTGAGGCTCTTGGCGCCCGAGATCATCTCGTACGCCTTCTTCTGCAGCGGCGAGTACGAGGAGGTGTCCGCCTTCGTGGAGGCGGCGACCACGTTCGGGTCGGCCTTGAGGTAGATCTGCTCGGCCTCGGGGGTGCCGAGGAACTCCATGAGCTTGGCCGCGCCGGACTTGTTCTTCGGGGCCTTGCTCATCATGTAGCCGTCGGTCGGGGCCTCGACGGTGTCCTGGCCGTACGCCGGGTCGATCTCCGGGAAGGCGAAGAAGTCCAGGTCGTCCAGGTCGGCCTTGTTGGTGAACTGCTGGCCCACGAAGGTGCCCAGCAGGTACATGCCCGCCTTCTTCGACACCAGGGTCTGCGCGGCGTCCTGCCAGGTACGGCCGACGGCGCCCTCCTGGTGGTACGGCAGCAGCTCGCTCCAGTTGTCGAAGACCTTGCGGACCTTGGCGTCGGTCCAGGACGCCTTGCCCGCCATCAGCTCGACGTGGAAGTCGTAGCCGTTGGTGCGGAAGTTGAGCTGGTCGAAGGTGCCCATCGCCGGCCACGCGTCCTTGTCGCCGAAGGCGATCGGGACGAGCTTGTCCTTCTGCATCTGCTTGCACAGGGCGATCAGCTGGTCCCACGTGGTGGGAACCTCGTAGCCCTTCTCCTGGAAGACGCTCTTGCGGTAGAAGAGCGCCCAGGGGTAGGTGTACAGCGGCACGAAGTAGTACTTGCCGTCCGCCCCCTTGCTGAGCTTCTTCATCGCGTCGGGGAAGTTGCCGCCGATCTTGTCCCACACGTCGTCGATCGGGCTGGCGAGGCCCTTGGCCGCGAAGAACTGCATGCGGTAGCCCGCGAACCAGTGGAACACGTCGTCCGGGGTGCCCTGGAGGTAGGAGTTGATCTGCTCCTGGAACGTGTTGTGGTCCTTGGTGTTCACGTCGACCGCGATCCCGGACTGCTTCTTGAACGCCGCGTAGATCTCGGCGAACGCCTTCTTCGGCACCGCGTCCGACGCGTTGGAGCCGAGCGAGACGGTCTTCGAGTCACCGGCCGAGCTGCCACTGCCGCCACAGGCGCTGAGCAGGGGGACTCCAGCGCCGAGCGCCACCGCCCCGCCGACGCCGCGCAGCACAGTGCGGCGGCTCGGGCCGGGGACGGAGAGACCGGAAGGTGTGAGGTGCATGTACGGCTCCCTGGGGACAGGTCGTTCGGTCTCAATGGCCCTCGCCGGTGACTGATCGAAAACAATCAGAAACCAACTCGACCGAACATCGGTGGCCGCCATAACAGCTCTATGTCATGTCATGCGTCAAGACTTCTTGTCCCCCTTTGTTGAAACGTAATCCCTGGATGTCGAAACGTGACCGACACATACGTGACTCGCGTCACACCAGGACGGGATCGCGTCCATGGGCACGTGATCGCGCAAGATCGCCCACCGAGGTCAGCCACCGCCGTCCCCCACCCGCGCGGAGGCCATTCCGAAGTGTTTGCGGCGGCGTATCGCCACGCCACGACGCCCCCTCCGCACCGGCGCCCTGCCGCCTCCCGCCGCCCCGCCCCCGTCGGGCTGGATCCAGATCCGCACCTCGGTGCCGCCCAGCACCGACGACCCGAGGCGGACGTCACCGCCCGTCGACTCGGCGAGCCTGCGCACGATGTCCAGGCCGAGACCGGTCGAGCCGTCGCTGCCGGAGCCCCGCCCACGGGCCATGGCGGCCTCGGGATCGGCGATGCCCGGCCCCGCGTCGGAGACCAGGACGATCACCGCGTCCTCGCCGTCGTGCACGTCCACCGCGAAGGCCGTGCCCTGGTCCGTGTGCCGGAAGACGTTGCCGAGGAGGGCGTCCAGCGCGGCGGCCAGGTCGGCCCGGGCGACAGGTATGCGGACGGGACGCTCGACCCCGGCCACCCGCCACGTGCGGCCCTCGTCCTCCGCGAGCGCCGACCAGAACGCCATCCGCTCCCGGACCACCTCGGCCACGTCGCACCCGGCGCCGGGCCCCGCCACCGCCGTCCGGGGCTTGGCCTCCCGCGCCGTACGGATGATCGTGTCGACCTCGCGCTCCAGCTGCTCGACCGCCGCCCGCGTCTGCTCGGCGGCCGGCCCGTCGCCGAGCGAGGCCGCGTTGAGCCGCAGCACGGTCAGTGGTGTGCGCAGCCGGTGCGACAGATCCGCCGCCAGCTCCCGCTCGTTCGCCAGCAGCTGCACCACCTGGTCGGCCATCGCGTTGAAGGCCGTCGCCGCCAGGCGCAGCTCCTTCGGCCCCTTCTCCGGAACCCTCACGCCCAGCTGCCCCTCCCCCAGTTCGCGCGCGCTCTCCACCAGCCGCCGCGCGGGCCGGACCATACGCACCCCGAGCCGGTCGGCCACCGCCACCGAGCCGACGATCAGCAGGGCACCCACCCCGGCGAGCACCGCCCACGCCGTGGCGAGCCCCCGGCTCACCTCCGACGCGGGCACGTACACCTCCACCACCGCTATCGCGCCGGAGCCGATCGCGGTCGGCTGGAGCAGCGTGTACCCGCCGGGCACCCGCGCGGTGGAGGCCCGGCCCAGCTTCCGGACCGTCGCGATGTCCCGGTCCGACGCCCGTTGCCGGCCCAGGTCGAGCGTGGCGGTCCCCGTGCCGTCCGCCGGCAGGTGCACCGCCATCCCGTCGTCGGAGCCGGCCGAGGCGACGACCCGCTCCAGCTGCTCCCGGTCGGTGGTGATGGAGAGCGCCGGGGCGATCGCGGCGGCCTCCCGCTCGGCATGGGAGAAGGCCCGGTCCCGTGCCATCTCCTTGACGACCAGCCCCAGCGGCACCGCGAAGGCCACCACGACCATCGCCGTCACCGCCAGGCACACCTTGACCAGGGCCCACCTCATGGTCGCGCTCCCGCCCCCGGCGGCTCCAGCTTCACGCCGACCCCGCGCAGCGTGTGCAGATAGCGCGGCTTGGCCGCCGTCTCCCCCAACTTCCGCCGCAGCCACGACAGATGCACATCGATGGTCTGGTCGTCCCCGTACGACTGCTGCCACACCTCGGCCAGCAGCTCCCTGCGCGCGACGACCACACCGGGCCGCCCGGCCAGGAACGCGAGCAGGTCGAACTCACGCCGGGTGAGGTCGAGTCGTACGCCGTCCAGCTCGGCCTGACGGCGCAGCGGGTCGATCGCGAGGCCGCCGACCCGGATGACCGTGGAAGAGGGCCCCGCACCGGCGACGGCGCGGGAGCGGCGCAGCACGGCCGCCATCCGGGCGGACAGGTGCTCGACCGAGAACGGCTTGGTCAGGTAGTCGTCAGCGCCCGCGTTCAACAGGCGGACGATCTCCGCCTCGTCGTCCCTCGCCGTCGCGATGATCACCGGGACGTCCGTGATGCCGCGCAGCATCTTCAGCGCCTCCGAGCCGTCGAGGTCCGGCAGCCCGAGGTCGAGGACGACCACGTCGAAACGGACGTGCGCGACCTCGCGCAACGCCTCCAGGGCCGTACCGACGCTGCGCACGGTGTGCGCGGCGTCCGTCAGATGCCTGATCAGCGCCGAGCGTACGAACGGGTCGTCCTCGACCACGAGCACACTTGCCATGCGCCGCACCGTACGCCATGCGCGGGAGCCCGGTCGGGGCCTGTGGACAACTCGCGGGAGCCCCGCGCGCGGGCCCGTGAACGGACCGGTGGCCCCCCGCCCCACGACACCGCCGGGGCGCGTGGGGCAGGATGGCCGCGATGCGCAGAGGACTCCTACACGTACTGGCCTGGCTGCTCGCCACGGGCGCGGCGGTCACGGTGACGTGGTGGGGCGTCCACACGGTGATGGCCGGCACGGCCTACGACCCGCCCCGCGCCCTGCCCATCACGGCCGCCGACGCACGGGCCGAGGCAGCCCCGACGCCGGTCACCACGGCGGCCCTTCCGGAGCCGCCGAAGAGCACGAAGGCGCCGGCGAAGCGCGACGCGGACGAGCCGTCCCCCACCCCCTCGAAGCCGCCGGGGTCCTCGGAGCCCGGCCCCGGTCCGAGCACCGGCGCCCCGGCCGACCCGGGCGAGATCAAGGCGTACGACACCGAGGGCGGCCGGGTCGTCCTCTCGCTCGGCGAGCGGTACGCCACCCTCGTGTCGGCGACGCCCGGCTCGGGCTGGTCGATGCAGGTGTGGAAGACGGAGACCTGGATCCGGGTCGACTTCGCCGCCGGCGCGGACCGGGTGTCGGTGTTCTGCACCTGGCACGACAGCGCGCCCCGGGTCGACGTGCAGAACTTCTGAGGAGGAGCGACCCCACCCGCGATCCGGCCCCTGCCGCGATCCGGCGCCTCACGCGATCCGGCGCGTCCCCCCGGGCCGGCGCGTCCACGAAGCGGCGCGCTCAGGGCCGTTACTTCTGGAAATCAGGAAACCTCAGCGGAACACCGACGACGGCGGCGCGGGTGAGGCCACCGCGCCCGCGTCCGTCACCGGCTGCGCGCCGCCGGTGAAGTCGGTGAGCGCCCTGCCGTGTTCGACCCGGCCGGGATGCGGGTCGGAGGCGGCGCGGCGGGTCAGTTCGGCGACGGGCACGGGCAGGCCGGAGGCGACGAGGACCGCGTTGCCGAACCGTCTGCCCCGCAGCACGGTGGGGTCGGCGATCAGCGCCAGTTCCGGGAAGACCACGGCGGCGGTGGCGATCTGGCCGCGCAGATGGGCCAGCGGCGGGCCGTCGGCGAGGTTGGCGGCGTAGTACCCGTCGGGTTTGACCACCCGTCGCACCTCCGTGAGGAACTCCGTCGACGTCAGATGCGCCGGGGTGCGCGCCGCGCTGAACACGTCCGCTATGACCAGGTCCGCCCATCCGTCGGGCACCTTCGCGAGCCCCTCGCGCGCGTCCGTGGACCGCACCCGTACGCGCGCGTTGGGGTCCAGGGGCAGTTCGCGCCGGACCAGTCGGACGAGGGCCGCGTCCCGCTCGACGACCTGCTGGGTGGAGCGGGGGCGCGTGGCGGCGACGTACCGGGCGAGGGTGAAGGCGCCTCCGCCGAGGTGCACGGCGTGCACGGGCCGCCCGGCCGGGGCGACGAGATCGATGACGTGCCCGAGCCGGCGCTGGTACTCGAACGACAGATACGCGGGATCGTCGAGATCGACGTGCGACTGCGGCGCCCCGTCGACCAGCAACGTCCACGCCCGGGGCCGGTCCCGGTCCGGCAGCAGCTCGGCGAGCCCCCCGTCGACCTCCTCGACCACGGCGCCCACGTCCTGCCCGCGCCGCCCCTGCCCCTGCCCCTTCTTCGACCTGCCCATGAACTCATTATCGGACGCGGGGCACCCGGTGCGCGCCGGGCGCCGGGGGCGCCCCTTCAGGGGCTCGGGGAACTGCGCGACAAGCCACGACGTACCGGCACCCGCCGCCGCACAGAACCCCTACGGCGACCGGGCGCACCTCACTGACAATTGTCCGCGGCCTCGATCAACCGCGCCGCCTCGCCCAGCGCGGCGCGCAGCACCGCCGGATCCGTCGCGAGGTCCGCCTCCCCCGGCGGCAACAACCAGTCCGCACCCTCCGGAGGAGCCAGCACCGCCCCCCGCCCGTCGCTCTGCGTGCACGTGCTCCCCGGCACGTCCCACGCGTCGGCCGTACCGGGCGGCACCAGGAACCCGAGGGTGTCGCAGGTGTCGTCGTGCAGTACGGGTCCGACCGCCATGACGGGCCCCACCACGTCGAGGGCGCCCCGGCGGAGGATGTCGACCGCCTCCAGCCCCTGCCGCGCGGGCACGGTCACCAGGTCGCACTCGGAACGGGGTTGGTGGTTCTTCATCCGGGCCTCCCACGCCTACCAGCCCCCTGCCCAACGCGTCGCCCCGTCAACGGCTACGGCGAAACTGCGCCGCAAAGGATGGCAGTTCATGGCATATCCAGGATGAGATATCCGGTTTGTAGCCAAACCTCGCGTGGGGGCCTCGATCGGGCGGGTACGTTCTTGCCCCGCCGGACACAGCGGAACCAACCGTGCAGCACGCACACAAGTCCTACTGAATCCGGCATGGTTCGACGGTTCGCGAGAGAGGGCCCGGCCATGACGTCGTCATCGGTGACCTCGTCCCAGTTCCCCCGGCCACAGCGGCCGAACCTCGCCTTCAGACGGCTGCGCGGGCAGCGTTCGCCGGGCGAGTTCGCCTCGGCGGTACGGCGGGCCGCGCTGGAGATCGGCGAGCGGGTGAGCTGTGACGCGCGTTACGTCGGGCGGGTCGAGTCGGGCGAGATCCGCTGCCCCAACTACGCCTACGAACGGGTGTTCCTGCACATGTTCCCCGGCCGGACACTCACCGACCTGGGGTTCGCGCCCCGCGCGGAGGTACGCGGTCGGGGGGCGCGCCCCGCCGAGGAAGCGCCCTCCCCTCGCAACGAGAGCCGCTCCCACCCCGCACCCGCGGTGAGGGGTGAGACGGAAGGGACGTACGAGCCGTATGACACGCAAGAGATGTACGACATGCAGGACCCGCGGGGCGACACGGGCTATGTGCGCGGCCGGCGGGGCTCGCAGCACACGTACCGGAACCACGAGGAGAGCGACGTGCAACGTCGCGCATTCATGACCGGGGGTACCGCCGCGATGGCGGCCGCCTCGCTCGGCCCCTTCACCCTGGGGGGCGCGGCCTCGGCCGCCGACCGCCCCGTCCACCGGGCGGGCACGGGGGAGGCGGGGGCCCTCGAAGCCGCCGTGCGCAAGATCCGGCTGCTGGACGACCGGCACGGGGCCGACGGGCTGTACCGCAGGGCCTCGGCACCGCTGCGGGCGGCGTACGCACTGCTCGACGCGGGCACCACCCGGCAGGCCACCGCCGACCGGCTGTACGCGGGGGCGGGGGAACTGGCCATCTCCGTGGGCTGGTTGGCCCACGACTCGGGGCGCTTCGACGACGCCCGCTCGCACTACGCGGAGGCGCTCGCGACGGCCCGGATGTCGGGGGATCCGGGCCTGGAGGCGCACGCGTTCTGCAACACGGCGTTCCTCGCGCGCGACGCGGGCCGGCCGCGCGAGGCGGTACGGGCGGCGCAGGCCGCGCAGCGGGTCGCCCGGCCGCTCGGGTCGCCCCGGCTGATGTCCCTGCTGGCGCTGCGGGAGGCGGGCGGCTGGGCGGGGCTCGCCGACCGCACCGGGTGCGAGCAGGCGCTGGCCCGGGCGCACGCCCTGTACGGACGGGGGGCCGCCGAGGCCGACCCGGAGTGGATGAGCTTCTACGGGGAGGCCGAGCTGGAGGGCCTGGAGGCGCAGTGCTGGTCCACGCTGGGCGACTGGCCCCGGGCGGCCCGGCACGCGCGCCGGGCGGCCGGTCTGCAGAACCCGCACTTCACCCGGAACATCGCGCTCTACACGGCCGAACTCGCCGACGACCTCGCGCGCGGGGGCCGGCCCGACGAGGCCGCGGCGGCCGGCATGCGGGTCCTGGACCTCCTCGACGAGGTCCAGTCCTCCCGCGTCCAGCAGATGCTGGCGGGCACGGCCCGGGTGCTCCTGCCGCACCGCCGGGCCGCGGGGGTGTCGGCGTTCCTGGAACGCCACGCGGGTGTCGCGCGGACGGCGTAGCAGGCCGCCCGTGCCGCCGGGGTCCGTCAGTGGCCCGCCAGGTGCCCGGTGTCGTTCCAGGACTCGATCGCCGGGTCGCCGTAGGCCCAGCCGAGGACCGACAGGGACGTGGGGCTGAGGCGGACCCGGGCGGCGAAGGTGAGGTCGAGGCCCAGCCAGCGCGCGGCTATGGAGCGCAGGACGTGCCCGTGGGCGAAGACGAGGACGTCGCGTTCGGCGGAACGCGCCCACGCGACCACCTCGTCCGCGCGCGCGGAGAGCTGTTCCAGGGTCTCCCCCTCGGGAACACCGTCGCGCCACATGAGCCAGCCGGGCCGGAAGGCCTGGATCTCGGCGGGGGTCAGCCCCTCGTACGCCCCGTAGTCCACCTCCATCAGCGTGTCCCACTCGGTGGCGCGGTCGCCGAAGCCCGCCAGATCGCAGGTCTCACGCGCGCGGGAGAGGGGACTCGTCCTGACGTCGACACCGGGCAGCCCGTCCAGGGGTGCCCGGTGCAGGCGCTCCCCGAGGAGCTTGGCACCGCGCCGGCCCTCTTCGAGGAGCGGGATGTCCGTCCTGCCGGTGTGCTTCCCGAGCAGGGACCATTCCGTCTGTCCGTGTCGGGCCAGCAGGATGCGCGGTGCCATGAGCGACCTTTCGGCTTCCTTCCGCGAGAAGGAAGAATGGGGAGGCGGATGCGTCCATCATCGCTCACGCTGTCGGGGGGCAACCCGGGAGGCGATCTCTGCGTCTTGGACATCGTCTTGCACAAGGGCCACAGCCGAACCACATATGAATGAACACCGCACGCAGGTGACCACCGAGGCACGCAGATGGGGGAGACGTCGGATGCCGCAGACCGAGGCGACCGAGGCACCGGTTGACAGAAGGACCGGTGCACCGGTTACCGAGGAGGCGGCGACCGCGCGCCCCCGCTGGTGGACCGAGCTGCCGCTGATCCTGCTGGTGTACGGGGCCTACTCGGCCGGCCGGCTCCTCGCGCGGGGTGACACCGCCCACGCCGTCGACCACGGTCTGTCGATCCTGCGGATCGAGAAGGCCCTGTGGCTGAACGCCGAGCACCCGCTGAACCGCCTGTTCACCCGGGAGCCCTGGATCGGGATACCCGCCGACTTCTGGTACGCCTCGCTGCACTACCTGGTCACGCCCGCGCTCCTGGTCTGGCTGTTCCGGTCCCGCACCGTGCGCTACCGCGCGGCCCGCACCTGGCTGCTGACCTCCACCTTCATCGGTCTCATCGGCTTCACCCTGCTCCCCACCTGCCCGCCCCGGCTGCTGGCCCCCTCCCACGGCTTCGTCGACACGATGGCCCAGTACAGCGCGTGGGGCTGGTGGGGCGGCGAGGCCAGCGCGCCCCGGGGTCTGGGCGGCATGACCAACCAGTACGCGGCGATGCCGAGCCTGCACGTCGGCTGGGCCCTGTGGTGCGGGGTGATCCTGTGGCGCTTCGGGAGCGGCTCGCGCCTGGTGCGTACGGCGGCCGTCGCGTACCCGCTGATCACCACGATCGTGGTGATGGGCACCGCGAACCACTATTTCCTCGACGCGGTGGCGGGCGCCGCCGTGATGGGCGCGGGTCTGCTGCTGACACCGCTGGTGCTGCGGACCGCGGACCGGTGCCGGGCGGCGCTCGGACTCGCGGCGGCGGCCGAGGACCGGTTCGGCGGCCCCGGCGGACGCCCCGCGGAGGCGCCCGTCACTCCCGCCACCGCCGCCTCGCGGGGCTCGGTCTCCCCCATTGTCAGTGGGGAGTGCCAGACTTCCCCGGGTGAGCGAATTCCACGGCAGCGGATCATCGAGCCCGAGCCGGGTGCCGTCCCCGCGGAAGCAGGGGACGGCGCTGCGGCAGCGGCTCGCTGAGCTGCGCGGCCCCGAGGTCCCTCCCAAGGCGCTGGACGCACGCGCCCTCGCCGCGCTCGCGGCCAACCCGGGCTGTGAGCGCCGCGCGCTGCTGGACGGCGCCGGGGTGAACAAGGCGGTGCTGGCCGACGCGCTCGGCTCGCCCTCCGCCTTCGGCCAGTCCCAGTTCGCCTTCATGCGGGGCAACGCCTTCGAGGCCCGCGTCAAGGCGGACGGCGGCGCGGAGCTGCTGCGGCTGGTGCACGAGAGACTGGACCCCGGCGCCGAGCCTCCGGCCTCGGCCTCGGTCCCCGACCTCACGGCCGTGGGCCCCGAGGGCCGCGCCGCCCGCACGGCCCTGGCGCTGCGCGAGGCCACCGACACCGGCGGCTGGACGCTGCTCGACCACCCGATGCTCGCGCTCGACGTCGCGGGCACGCCCGCGTTCCTGGAGCCGGACGCGGTGGTGGTCCACCCCGACGGCACCTGGTCGGTCGTGGAGATCAAGTCCTTCCCGATGCTGGACGGTTCGGCGGACGCGGCGAAGGTGGGCGCGGCGGCCCGCCAGTCCGCGGTGTACGTGCTGGCCCTGGAGGAGGTCGCCGCCCGGCTCGGCGGCGCGACCCGCGAGGGCGCCCCCGCGCCCGAGGTCCGCCACCGGGTGCTGCTGGTCTGCCCCAAGGACTTCTCCAACCTCCCGACGGCCGCCGCGGTGGACATCCGCAAGCAGCGGGCCGTCACCCGCCGCCAGTTGACGCGGCTGACCCGGATCGAGGAGATCGCGGACACCCTCCCCGAGGGCACCTGCTTCGCCACGGACCTCCCGCGCGAGCGGCTGACGACGGCCGTCGAGGCGCTGTCCGCCACCTACGCCCCCGAGTGTCTCGCCGCCTGCGAGCTGGCCTTCCACTGCCGGGACCGCTCCCGTGCGGAGGGCGCGGTGACCTCCCTGGGCCGGGCCGCGCGCGCCGAGCTGGGCGGCCTCACGACGGTCGACGAGGTCCTGGCGGCGGCCCACGGCAGGGCCGGCGACCCGGACGACCCCGCCGTGGCGGCGCTGCGCCGGGCGGCGGAGCTGCGGGCGGAGGCGCTCGGCACCGCGGGCGTGGCACGGGAGGGCGCCGCGTGTCGCTGATCGCCACCCTCGCCCGCCTCGAAGCCGTCAGCTCGGGCCGCGCCCAGCCCACGGCCACCGTCCTGCACCGGCATCTGTCGGACCGGCCCCTGGTCCTCGTGCCGCTCACCACCGCCGGTGAGGCCGGGGCCCCGCTCGGCGCGCTCGTGGGCACCGACCGGGACGCGCCCCGGCTGCTGGTGGTGCCCCAGCCCCGCGATCGCGACCTGCGATTCGCGTTCCTGGCCGAGCTGGCGGACATCGTGCTGCCGTACGTGGACTCGTACGCCGACGTCGTGGAGTCCGCCGAACGCAGCGAGACCGACCCGGAGACCGGCAAGCGGGTCAAGGTCGAGGTCGAACTGTGCGCGGACGCCCCGCAGTTGATCCTGCCGAGCCGGACGGGCATCGACCTCGTACGGCTCCTCGGGCGCTCCATGCGGTTCCGGCGCACCGCCGAGCAGGACCCGGAGGCTCCCCATCCGGCGCCGCCACGCGTGCCACTGCTCGGGCGGTGGCTCACCCACTTCGGGGAGCGCGCGCGGGTGCCGGGCTCCTCGCTGCTGCTCGCGCTGACCGACCTGCTGTCGCGGCACTACGCGACCGGTCAGTCGGGCGTGGAGGACCAGCACCTGGGATCGCTGCTCGCCTGGATCGACCCCCCGGAGGGCGAGTCGGGCGAGGCGGCGGCGCGGCGGGCCGAGCTGGCGCGGGACGCCGAGGGCCAGTTGCTGTGCCCGCCCGCCGGACCGGCGACCGACCCGGCGTTCGACAACAGACTGCTGGCCCCGGCGATCGAGCGGTACGACCGGGCACGGCTCGCGCTGTCCGCCGCCGAGGACGGTCTGGAGGCCGACGACCGGCTGGGCGCGCTGACCGCCGCCGAGCGGGAGATCCGCGCCCTGGTGGAGAGCCGCACCCGGCCCACCTGGGACGCGGTCTGGCACGGCCTCGACCTGCTGCGCGCCCTGCCGGAGGGTGCCCACGCGGCCGACCGGTGGACCCGCGACCGCTGGTCCTTCACCGGCCACCGGGACCGTGTCGTCGCCGGGGAACCCCCGCAGCCCCGGATCGACGACGCGGTCACGGCGGCGAACAAACTGGCCGCGCGCGAGCGGGAACAGGCCCGGCTCGACGCCCAGGAGGCGCTGGACGACCCCCTGGTCATGGCCGGGCGGCGGCTGGCCGGGGAGGCGTTCGCCGGTGAGGTCACGGATGTCGTGATGGCATACGGCGAGGGCAAGCGGCCGAGCCCTCGGCCGCTGGTCACCGTACGGACCGAGGACCGGCCGCATCTCGGGGAGCGCGTGAAGGTGTACCGCTCGCTGGGCGGGAAGCCGCAGACGGCCGAGTTCGTGGGGTACGAGACGGACGCGGAGGGCGAGGGCCCGGACGGCGGACTGCTGGTGCTGCGGATCATGGACAAGATGGGGCGGGGCAAGGAGCCGGAGGCGGGGTCGGTCCCCGAGAAGGGGGACGCGCTCTGTTTCACCCTGTTCGAGCACGACCAGCGGGGCGGGGCGAAGCTGCCGGACCCGGAGGAGACACCGTGGACGCACGGCGGGCCGCCGGGTGAGCCCGGCGCCGTGCCGCTGCCGGACCCGGTGACCGAGGAGGACGTCCTGTGACCCCCACCGAGGCCGTGCTCGACCCCGGGGCCGCGGCGGGCCGGGCCACCGACGCCATCCTGCGCGACACGCTGCACGGCGACGCGCGCGGTGTCGTCGTCGACTCTCCGCCCGGTGCCGGGAAGTCGACGCTCGTCGTCCGCGCGGCGCTCGAACTCGCCTCCGCCGGGCGCCCGCTGATGGTGATCGCGCAGACGAACGCGCAGGTCGACGACCTGGTGATCCGGCTCGCCGAGAAGCAGCCGGACCTCCCGGTCGGCCGGCTGCACAGCAGCGACAGCGACCCGTACGACAAGGTCCTGGACACGCTGGCCAACGTCCGGAAGTCGACGAAGGCGGCCGAGCTGGCCGGGCTGGACGTGGTGATCTCCACGGCGGCGAAGTGGGCGCACGTCAAGGGCGTCGAGCCGTGGCGGCACGCGATCGTCGACGAGGCGTACCAGATGCGGTCGGACGCGCTGCTGGCCGTGGCGGGGCTGTTCGAGCGGGCGCTGTTCGTGGGCGACCCAGGGCAGCTGGACCCGTTCGCGATCGTGGGCAGCGAGCAGTGGGCGGGGCTGTCGTACGACCCGTCGGCCTCGGCCGTGACGACGCTGCTGGCCCACAACCCCGAGCTGCCCCAGCACCGGTTGCCGGTGTCGTGGCGGCTTCCGGCGTCGGCGGCGCCCCTGGTGTCCGACGCGTTCTATCCGTTCACCCCCTTCCGCAGCGGTACGGGGCACGGGGACCGGCGGCTGGGGTTCGCGGTGCCGTCGGACGGCTCCGGTCCGGACCGGGTGATCGACGAGGCGGCCGAGTCGGGGTGGGGGCTGCTGGAACTGCCGGCCCGGCACACGCCACGGACCGACCCGGAGGCGGTGCGTGCGGTCGCCCTGGTCGTACGGCGGCTCCTCGACCGGGGCGGGGCGGCCACCTCCGAACAATCCGAGGAGCCCGTGCCGCTGACCGCCGACCGGATCGCCGTCGGCACGGCCCATCGCGACCAGGCCGCCGCGGTGCGCGCCGCGCTGGCCGAGCTGGGCGTCCGCGACGTGGTCGTGGACACGGCGAACCGGCTGCAGGGGCGGGAGTACGACGTCACGGTCGTCCTGCACCCGCTGTCGGGGCGGCCCGACGCGACGGCGTTCCATCTGGAGACCGGGCGGCTGTGCGTCCTCGCCTCCCGGCACCGGCACGCGTGCGTCGTGGTGTGCCGGGCGGGCGTCACCGACCTGCTCGACGACCATCCCTCGACCGAGCCGGTGCAGCTGGGGGTGACCGTGAAGTTCCCGGACGGGTGGGAGGCGAATCACGCGGTGCTGGCGGAGCTGGCGGAGCACCGGGTGGGCTGGCGGCCGTAGGTCCCTTTCCGGGGCGGGCTCGGGCGGGGCTGAGCGGGGCGGCGCCTGCGGGACGTAGGTGTGTGGGGGGCCGCGGGTGGGGAGCCTGGGCAGGGTCGGTGCCCACTTGCGCGGTCACGAGAGAATGGACGGTGGCCCTCCACCCGGGAGACACCCGGGGACCGGCCCACCGAACCGTCGTACGAGGAGGAGAAGACATGGCGGAGCCCACGTCGCGTCGGAACGAACCGCGGCTACGCCCCGCGCCCCTGCTCTTCGAGCCGGCGGAAGCGGCCGGCGATCCCGAGCACTTCTTCGATCTGGAGTCGATCGACGATCCGCGGGCCCTGCTGTCGCGGGCGACGGAGTTGGCGCAGGCGTTCCGGGCGGCGGCGGACCGGGCCGTGGAGTTCCAGGCGATCGCGGCGGCCCAGCTGGCGGACCCCCGGCGGTTCGACCGGCTGACCTCGGCGGACATCGCGGAGCGGGCGGAGTGGACCGAGGACTACGCCAGGAAGATGGTGGAGTACGGGCGGGAGCTGCTGCGGGGGCGGGACGTGAGCGGGCCGGAGTCCCTCTGAGCGGTGTCCCTCCGGTCCCTCCGGGACAGGGGCGGGGGATCGCGAGGGTTCCCCACACCGGTTGCCCGGGGTGCCCCCGTACCGGCACCGGCACACGACGGGCGCCGCCCGCTTCCGCCCCCCGCCACCCGGGAACTTCGCCGCGTCGGCGGTCGACAGCCGGAGTGCCGCGCACCGGCACCCGAGGGGCGCGGTGTGCCCGCGCGGCGGGGGCAGCCGGTACGAAACAGCGTCTGGCATATGCCGGGCGGGCAAGATACCCCACTTGCCCACCTCGCGTCCCAGTTTCCGGCAACCGCTCGGGGTCGGGCGCTCACGGGCGGTAGACCTAGAGGTATGAGCGCTGGAGTGGGGACGGGCAGGTACCCGCAGGACGGGGACGACGTCGCGGGGGTCACGGCGGACGGGGCGGCTTGGCTGGCCTCGGCAGGAACGTATCCGCGCAGCACCCTGGCGCTGTGGGAGGAGCGGCCGTCCGCGCCGGTGGTGCTGCCGTGCGGGAGCGTCTTCGATGTCGTCAGCGTGCCGGCGCTCTTCGGGCGGCGCATGCTCGACCGGCTGTGGGACGAGGGCCCCGGCTCCGGCCCGGTCGCCGTCTACCGCGGGCGCATGCTGCTGTTCGCCTCCCCCGGCACCGCCCAACGGCTTCCCACCCTGCTGGAGTGGGAGGAGTGGGGCTCCCCCGGCCGCACCGGCGCCGTCCCGCCCCTCCTCTGTCACGGCACCGGCGACGCGGTCACCGTCCCCGCCGTGCTGCGCACCGCCTCCGAGGACGGCGGAACCGACCCCGGCGAGGGCTGCGGCGGCGCACCGGACGGACCCGGAATCAGCCGGCTCGGAACCCGCTGGCTCGTCGCCCCGGACACCCGCCGACCTTGGCTTCCGGGGCCCGAGGTGGTGCTGTGGGCGGCCGTCCGGGCGGCCCGCGCGAGCGCCTCCGCGACCGTGCGCGTATCGATTTTTCCTCCCGCCGATCAGGGTGCTAAGGTCTACGACGTCAGCAGGCGCCGCTAGCTCAGTTGGTTAGAGCAGCTGACTCTTAATCAGCGGGTCCGGGGTTCGAGTCCCTGGCGGCGCACGACACGAAAGAAGCCCCTCGCGGAAGCGGGGGGCTTCTTTCGTCGCTCCGGCACTTACCACTCCCCCACGCTCCGGTACCCGCCACCCCCCTGTGCCCGCCCCCTATGCCCCTGTGGTGATCCGCACCGTCCACGCCCCCGTCGCCGTGCGCCCCTCCACCGTCACCCGCACGTCCTCCCCCGGCACCGTGAAGCTCTCGCCCACCGCCACCGGCGCGTCCGCCAGCGGCGGATAGACGGACTCCTCCCAGCACGCCTCGGTGCGCGGATGCGCGTCGAGGACCTCGATGGGACCGCCGCCCGACTCGGTCCCGCCGCGGATGCGGTAGACGAGGACGCCCTGCGTGCAGACGGACCCGTCGTTGCCGACCGCCCCCCGCGCCTCGATCGCGAGCACGCTGTCCGGACCGGTTCGGACGACCGCCAGCTTCGTCCCCCGCCCCGCGCCGAAGGCCCGCGCGCCGACACCGGCCGCCACCCCGCCACCGGCCCCGCCGCCCGCCCGCCCGACGACCTGACCGTCCCCGGTTTCGCCCGTCCCGCCCCCCTCGGCCTCCCCCTCGTACGCCCCCCTCGGCCCCGCACCGACCGCCTCCAGCGTCAACCGGGTGCTCCCCGCTCCCCGTACGCACGTCACCTGGCGCGGTTCCAGCCAGCCCAGCTTCCACTTGTGCCAGGCGAACAGGTCCGGGGCGAGGGCGAACTGACTGCCCATGAGGTCCCAGTCACCGACATGGGTGTCCCAGTCGCCCTTGCCGTCCGCGGGGCGGTGATAGAGGTCCGGGAGGTCGAAGACATGGCCGGTCTCATGGGCGAGGACGAGACGGTCCGGGGGGTGCCGCTCGAACACGGTGACGACCCGGCGAAGGCCCGTCCCGTCGATGTCCAGCGGGGTTTCGAGGTTGACCACCTTCGTCGCGTCCGAGTCGACACCGGGCGCGTGCGGGTCGGCGACGAAGTACACGATGTCGTAGCGGGAGAAGTCGACGTGCGGGTCGGCCGTGGCGAGCGCGTCCCTGAGGTAGGCGGCCCGGTGTGTCGCGTTCCAGTCCCGTCGTATGGCGTACGCCGTCGAGGGCCTGGGCATCTCCAGCCACTCACGGCGCGGATGGGGGCGGAGCGCGAACTTGCCGTACGACGCGCGTTCGAAGAACTCGCTGGTGGCCGGAAAGTGATCCGCTGTCAGCTCGGCCGGTGTGGTGAGAGGGGCCGCGTCCGGGAATGACAAGAATACGAGTACGGCGTCGAGGGCGCGGGTGGGGCGCGGATACGCGGAGTTCCAGGTGTCGAGACCCTCCGAGTGGTGCGCCTGGGTGCGTCGCAGCGTGCACGGCTCCGACAGCGGCACGGCGGAGGGGGCCGCGATCAGGGAGGTCGCGGCGAGCGCGGTGAGGGAGGTGAGCATGGCCGCTGTACTGCGCAGAGCGGGCGCCCGGTCGCCGAGGAGTTCCTTCCAGGGGAGCGGACGCTGCACGGAGACCTCCGGATGCGGATCTTGTGGATACCGCGTCCAGATTTTCTGAATTAGTAGTACTTTGCCCTGTTTGTCTGCACCAGAAGAGTGAGGACGAGGCGAGATGGAGCCGGATGACCTCTGATGGCCGACACCCCGGACACTCACGGAACGTCACAAGCGGTCGACGGAGCGGGGAAGCCGTTCAGCTCGGGGCAGAAACGATCTGTCAGATCTGGTCGTTGTTCAGGGAGACTGGAGAGTGGCTGGAAGGCCTTGGGGGCAACCTCTATGATCGGCACACTTTCCTGCACGGACACGGCTTGAGCGCCCCTACGTACCGGTTCGGCCGCTCCGACGAGACACATGAGATCCGTACGAAAACGAGTGCACTGCGGGAGCGAACGGTGAGCGGAACGTCCCAAGGGCCGGCGCCCGCGCCAGACCTCGTCCGGCCGGCGATCACAGAGCGTCACGCCAATGCGTCAGCTCAGCCGACACGGCCGTCGGAGGAGAGTCCCACGACACCCGCCGCCTTCTCCGTCGCGCCGCTGGCCATGGCCGTCGTCGACCGCGACGGGCTGGTCGTCACCGCCAACGGGGCGATGGGGACCCTGCTCGGCACGGGCGCGGAACCGCTGGCCGGGCGGGTCGCCGCCGATCTGGTGGACCTCGCCTCGGACACCCGCACCTGGCACGCGTACCGCGAGGTGCTGCGCGGCCGACAGGCCCGGCTGCGCTGTACGCGCCGGCTCAAACAGCCGGACGGCACCTGGCTGTGGGTCCAGGTGTCGGTGGCACCGCTGCCCGAGGAGGAGCGGGCGGTGCTTCTCTCGGTCGCCGACATCAGCGCCAACCGTCAGCTTCAGGCCAGGCTCCGCCACCTGCAGATGCACGACCCGGTGACCCGGCTGCCCAACCGCACCCTCTTCTTCGAACAACTCTCCGCCGCCCTCGAACGGGAGGTGTACGACGAGGTCGGCACCGGGCGGATCGGCCTGGTCTATCTGGACCTGGACGGGTTCAAGGCGGTCAACGACACCCTCGGCCACCGTGTCGGCGACCGGCTCCTCGCGGCCGTCGCCGAGCGGCTCACCCGGTGCGCCGACGAGGCCGCCCTCCTGCGCAAGGCAGGTACGACCGCCGGGGCGCCGCTGGTGGCCAGACTCGGCGGTGACGAGTTCGCGCTGCTGGTGGAGGACTCCACCGGCACGGAGCAGCTCGCCGACCTGGCCGACTCGGTCCTGAAGGCGCTGCAGGCGCCCTTCGACCTGGCCGGTCAGCGGCTGTCCGTCTCCGCGTCGATCGGGGTCGTCGAGCGGCAGTCGACGAGCACGACGGTGACCGGGCTGATGCAGGCCGCCGACACGACGCTGTACTGGGCGAAGGCCGACGGCAAGGCCCGCTGGACGCTGTTCGACCCGGAGCGCAACGCCCACCGGATGACCCGTCAGGCCCTGTCGTCCACGCTGCGGGCGGCCGTCGGGCGGGGCGAGTTCGTCCTGGAGTACCAGCCGCTGGTGGGCATGGCGCAGGGCGAGGTGCGCGGGGTCGAGGCGCTGGTGCGCTGGCATCACCCGCAGTTCGGCCTGCTGACGCCGAATCGGTTCATCTCACTGGCCGAGGAGGACGGCTCGATCGTCCAGCTCGGGCGGTGGATTCTGGCCACCGCCTGCCGGCAGGCCCGCCGCTGGCAGATCGACCACCCCGACCGGGCGCCGATCTTCGTCAGCGTGAACGTGGCCGTCCGCCAGGTCTGGGACTCCGACCTGGTCGCCGACGTCGCCGAGATCCTCGCGGAGACCGGCCTCGCCCCGCATCTGCTGCAGCTGGAGCTGACCGAGTCCGCGCTCATGGGCTCCGCCGGGCGCCCCCTCCAGGCGCTCAGGGCCCTCAGCGACATGGGCGTACGCATCGCCATCGACGACTTCGGCACCGGGTACTCCAACCTCGCCTACCTGAGCCGGCTGCCGGTGTCGGTGCTGAAGCTGGACGGGGCGTTCGTCCGGGGGTTCCAGTACGAGGGCGCGCAGGAGGGCCCCGCCGCGGGGGACGACCAGGACTCCGGGCAGCCCAACCCCGCCGACGAGATCATCGTCGAGGCGCTCGTCCAGCTCGCCCACCGGCTCGGGCTGTCGGTCACGGCGGAGGGCGTGGAGACCGACGCGCAGGCCTCCCGGCTGCGCAGACTCGGCTGCGACACCGGGCAGGGGTGGCTGTACTCCCGCGCGGTGTCGCCGGAACGGATCGCGGAACTGCTGGGGGCCGCGGCCTGTCCTCAGGCCTGAGGGGCGCCCCCGGCTCCCGGCAGGTCGTAGGCGTCGGCGATCAGTTCGTACGAGCGCAGGCGCAGGTCGGGGCTGTGGGCGTGGGAGGTGAGCATCAGCTCGTCGGCGCCCGTGCGCTTGTGCAGGTCGTCGAGACGGGTGCGGACCTCGTCGACGGTGCCGTGGACGACGTCGGCGTTCCAGGAGTCGATGAAGTCCTGTTCGGCCGCGCTGAACTCGTACGCCTCCGCCTCCTCGGGCGTCGGGACGAGACCGGGGCGGCCGGTGCGCAGGCGGACCATGTTGAGCGCGGCGGCCCGGACCTGGCGGCGGGCCTCCTTCTCCTCGTCGGCGGCGAGGGCGGAGACGCCGATCAGCGCGTACGGGGCGTCGAGGACCGGTGAGGGGCGGAAGGACTCGCGGTACAGGTCGAGCGCCGGGATCGTGTTCCGCGCGGAGAAGTGGTGGGCGAAGGCGAAGGGGAGGCCGAGGGAGCCGGCCAGGCGGGCGCTGAAGCCGGAGGAGCCGAGCAGCCAGATCGGGGGGCGGTGCGGGGACTGGACGCCGCCGGGCGAGGTGCTCTGGACGGGACCCGGGACCGCGTGGATACGGCGGTAGGGGTGACCGTCGGGGAAGTCGTCGTCCAGGAAGCGGGTCAGCTCCGCGAGCTGCTCGGGGAAGTCGTCGGCGCCCTCGTGGGTGGGGGTCCCCCCGCTCGAGCGCAGCCGAGAGTGGGGGAGGGCGGAGCGGCGCAGGGCGGCGGCGGTGGCGCCGTCCGTGCCGGGGGCGCGGCCGAGGCCGAGGTCGACGCGGCCGGGGGCCATCGCTTCGAGCGTGCCGAACTGCTCCGCGATGACCAGGGGGGCGTGGTTGGGGAGCATCACGCCGCCCGAGCCGAGGCGGATGCGGGTGGTGTGGGCGGCGAGGTGGGCGAGGATCACGGCGGGCGAGGAGGAGGCCACGCCCGGCATGGAGTGGTGCTCGGCGACCCAGTAGCGGTGGAACCCGCGGGCTTCGGCCTGGCGGGCGAGGGTGACGCTGGTGCGGAGGGCGTCCGTGGCGGTGCGGCCCGCGCCCACCGTGACCAGGTCCAGGACGGAGAGGGGGGTCGGGGCGGTGCCGTGGGCTCCGCCCCGTATCTCGTCTGTGGTCACGGTGGGGCCTCCTGGGGCGTGCGGGGTCGCGGGGTGTGCGCGTGGGTACGGGGCGGGTAACAGGAGGATGGCTCCGGTTATTCCCCGCCCCCGCCGCCCCTACCCGTCCCATCCCCAGAGGCTGCGCCCCTTCGACCCCCTTTCGCGCTCCGCGCGGGGTGGGTGGGTACGCGCGGGTCCGTGGGGTTCTCGCGCAGTTCCCCGCGCCCCTTTGGGGGCGCGGGAGTCCGCCGGAGGCTATACCTGCACGATCGGTTCCCTGGTGAACAGCGCGCCCAGTCGTGGTGCGTTGACCCTCCTGTCGGCCAGCCTCAGGGCCTCCCAGACCGTGACCTGGTTGGCGGTGAGGACCGGTTTGCCGAGTTCCTTCTCCAGGGTGGGGAGATGGGAGGCGGTGTGCAGGGCCGTGTCCGGGAGGAGCAGGGCCTCAGCCTCCGGGTGGTCGGCCGCGCGGGCGAGGGCGAGGGTCTCGTCGAGACCCCAGGTGCCCACCTCCGCCGCCGTGACGATGCCGGCGCCCCGCACGGAGAGGACCTCGACGCCGGCCGCCGCCAGGAAGTCGACGAAGAGGCGCGCCACGTCGTCCGGGTAGGTCGCCGCCACGGCGACCCGCGTGGCGCCGACCTCCCGTGCCGCGTGGGCGAAGGCGAAGGACGTGGAGGAGGCCGGGAGGCCCGCCGCGCGGGCGAGGGCGCGGATCTGCTCGTGGGCGCCTTCGTAGCCGTGGACGAAACTGCCGCTCGTGCAGGCCCAGACGACGGCCTCCGCGCCGGAGAGACGCAGGGCCTCGCAGCCAACGGCCAGGCGTTCGGGGGCGCCCATCTCACGCAGGGCGTCCACGCGGTGGGCGTCCTCGCCGATGTCGGTGTGCACCACGTCCACCCGGATGTCGCTGCCGAGCAGTTGCTCCATGCGCGGATAGTCGTCCTCGGCGGAGTGGCCCGGGTAGAGGAAACCGAGTGCGGTCATGCCCAACCTTCCTGTTCTTCCGGCAGTACCGGCGGTGGCGGAACAGGCCCCGCACCGAACGGCTGCCTGGCCGACTCGTCGAGCAGAGCCTGGTACGGACCCACCGCCCGGGTACCCAGATGACGCAGTGCCGCCCACATCGTCACCTGGTTGGCCGAGATCACCGGCATCCGCAGCTCCGCTTCGAGCTGGGGGATGACGTCATACGTGGGCAGATTGGTGCAGGAGATGAACAGGGCGTCCGGGGTGGTGGCGCGGACCGCCCGGTGGGCCATGGCGACCACGTCGCGGTAGGGGACCTTCCAGATGTGCCGGACCAGGCCCAGCGAGGCGCGGCCGGTGACCAGGATGCCCGCCTCCGCCAGGTACTCCTCCAGGGACCGGGTGACCGAGACGGTGTAGGGGGTGACGAGGGCGACGCGGCGCGCGTTCAGCTCGGCCAGCGCGGTGAGCAGAGCGCCCGAGGTGGTGACCGCGTGCGCGGCGCCCGCGCGGGTCATCGCCTCGCCCATCGCGCGCTCCCCCGCGACCCCGCCGACGAAGCTGCCGCTGGTGCAGGCGTAGGCCACGATCTCGGGCGCGACCTCGTTCAGGGCGCGGACCGCCTCGTGCAGCGTCTCGTGCTCGGAGACCAGGCGGGCCAGGTGGAGACTCACCTCGACCGGGACGTACGGGGTCCGGGTGAGGTGGAGGGAGACGTCGTCCGGGACCCACCGCCACAGTTCGCGGTCGAGGGCGAAGTCGAAGGGGGCGATGACACCGATGCCGCGCTGCGGCCGGGGCCCACCGAGGAAGGAGACGTTCATGACGGTCACCGGCCTCACGGAGAGAGATGTGCGGACGACAGAACGTGCGCAAGTCCGTGTTGACGAAGGTAGGTTCGGGTGCGAGCGTGGTCAATCAGTGCACGTCACACGCATCTTCGTGGTGCGGTGGAGCCGCTTTCGATCGTGAGGGGTTGCCTTCGCCCATGACTTCGTCGCAGCGCCCGCGCCTCCTCGTCCTCGACACCGAACCGCGTCCCCGGCTCGGGCGGCTCACCGGGCGGGCCACCGTCGAGTACACCGACGCCTCGACGCTGGCCGAGCGGCTGCCGTACGCCGATGTGCTGCTGGTGTGGGACTTCGCGTCCCTCGCGGTGCGGGACGCCTGGCCGAGCGGTGGGCCCCGGCCCCGCTGGGTTCACACGGCGAGCGCGGGCGTCGACCATCTGCTGGGCCCCGCGCTCGTCGCCGACGAGGAGACGGTGGTGACGAACGCGCGCGGGATCTTCGAGGCACCGATCGCCGAGTACGTCGCCGCGCTCGTCCTCGCCATGGCCAAGGATCTGCCGCGCAGCTGGGAGTTGCAGGGGCGGCGGGAGTGGCGGCACCGGGAGGCCCTGCGGGTGGCCGGCGGCCGGGCCTGTGTGGTGGGGTCCGGGCCGATCGGGCGGGCGATCGCGCGGTACCTCAAGGCCCTCGGCCTCCACACGGCCGTGGTGGGCCGGGCCGCGCGAACGGGAGTGCACGGGCCGGAGGAGTTGGACCGGCTGCTGGCCCGCGCCGACTGGGTGATCGCGGCCGCGCCGCTGACGGAGGCGACGCACGGCATGTTCGACGCCCGGCGGTTCGGGGTCATGCAGCCGTCCGCGCGGTTCGTCAACGTGGGGCGTGGGCAGCTCGTGGTGGAGGACGCGCTCGCCGAGGCGCTGCGCAAGCGGTGGATCGCGGGGGCGGCGCTGGACGTCTTCGAGCGGGAGCCGCTGGGACCGGACGATCCGCTGTGGGAGGTGCCGGGGCTGATCGTCTCTCCCCACATGAGCGGGGACACGGTGGGGTGGCGGGACGAACTCGGCGCCCAGTTCGTGGAGTTGTTCGAGCTGTGGGAGGCGGGCAAACCGCTGCCCAACGTGGTCGACAAGCAGCGCGGGTACGTGCCCGGGCACTGAACTCCCCTGGGAGGGGCCGGATGTCGGAGCTCACGGAACTGTCCGCCGTACGACTGGTCGAGGGGTACCGCAAGGGCGAGTTCAGTCCCGTGGAGGTGGCGCGGGCGGCGCTGGAGCGGGCCGAGCGGGTGCAGCCGGAGGTGAACGCCTTCGTGCGGATCGACACCGGGTCCGCCCTCGCGCAGGCGCGGCAGTCGGAGGAGCGCTGGCGGCGCGGGGAGCCGGCCGGGTCGGTGGACGGGGTGCCCGTCACGGTGAAGGACATCCTGCTGGTGCGGGGCGGGCCGACGCTGCGGGGCTCCAGAACGGTCTCGGTGGAGGGGAGTTGGGACGAGGACGCGCCCTCCGTGGCCCGGCTGCGGGAACAGGGGGCGGTCTTCCTGGGCAAGACCACGACGCCCGAGTTCGGCTGGAAGGGCGTCACCGACTCACCCCTCAGTGGCGTGACACGCAATCCGTACGACCTCTCGCGTACGGCGGGGGGCTCCAGCGGGGGCGCCGCGGCGGCCGTCGCGCTCGGGGCCGGGCCGCTGGCGCTGGGCACGGACGGGGGCGGCAGTGTGCGTATCCCGGCCGCGTTCTGCGGGGTGTTCGGGCTGAAGCCGACGTACGGGCGGGTGCCGCTGTATCCCGCGAGCGCGTTCGGCACGCTGTCCCATGTGGGGCCGCTGACCCGGGACGCGGCCGACGCCGCGCTGATGCTGGACGTCGTCGCCGGGCCCGACGCGCGGGACTGGTCCGGGCTCGGACCGCCCTCCGGTTCCTTCGTGGACGCGCTCGACGGTGGGGTGCGGGGGCTGCGGGTGGCGTACTCGGCGTCGCTGGGCGGGCAGGTCGCGGTGCAGCCTGCCGTCGCCCGCGCGGTGCGGCGGGCCGTGGAGGGGCTCGCCGGGCTGGGGGCGTACGTCAGCGAGGCCGATCCCGACTTCTCCGATCCGGTCGGGGCGTTCCACACCCTGTGGTTCAGCGGGGCGGCGCGGGTGACGCAGCGGATGGGCGCGGAGCAGCGGGCGTTGCTGGATCCCGGGTTGCGGGAGATCCGGGACGTGGGTGCTCGGTTGTCCGCGCTGGAGTATCTGGCCGCGGTGGACGTGCGGATGGATCTCGGGCGGCGGATGGGGGCGTTCCATGAGCGGTACGACGTGCTGGTCACACCGACGTTGCCGGTGACCGCGTTCGAGGCGGGGGTGGAGGTGCCGCGGGGCTCCGGGGGGCGCCGGTGGACCGCCTGGACGCCGTTCACATACCCGTTCAACCTGACGCAGCAGCCGGCCGCGAGTGTGCCGGTGGCGGTGGAGGGGGGTGGACTGCCGGTGGGGCTGCAGGTGGTGGCGGCTCGACATCGGGACGATCTGGTGCTGCGGGTGGGGCACGCGTTGTACGAGGCGGGGGTCGCGGGGGTGGCTGCGCCGCGGCTCTAGGGGGTGCGTTGTCGGGTGCGGGCCCGGTGGGGCTGATCGCGCAGTTCCCCGCGCCCCTCAGGACACAGGCCCTGCGGGCCTGAAGGCCGACGGTCCGGCGGGTCTGAACGCCAAAGGTCCGGCGGGTCCGAACGCCAACGGTGCGCGCCCCTGAAAAGCACGGGGCGCAGCCCCTGCCTTTCAGGGGCGCGGGGACCCGCGCGAGACGCCCCACCGGGCCCGCACCCGCCGAAGGAGCCCGCACCGCCGAGCCGCTAGGAGGCGCGCCTGAACGACAGGGTCTCCCCCGCCGCCCCCGTCCGCCACAGGTCGTTGCACGCCCGCGCCATCTCCTCCAGGCCCGACACCACCTGGCCCCAGACGATGCCGGGCACCCACCCCACGTCCCCGTTCAGCAGCAGGTTGTTGCGTTCGTAGAAGAGGGCCAGGTCGACGAGGGTCGCGTCGGGGCGGACGTCGCGGTCGTAGCCGTAGGCGCCGGTGGCCAGTTCCGTGCCGGCGAAGGAGAAGTAGCAGAGGTCGCCCGGGATGGGCGTGACCGTGGGGTTCTCCAGCGGCGGCTCGCGGTCGGCGAAGGGCGGGAAGAGGGCGTAGATCTCGTTGCGGGCGTACTTGGCGTGGTAGACGTCGCCGGTCAGGGGCAGCGCGTCCCACACCGCGGCACAGGTGATCGGCGCGCGGTCGTCGAGCAGCAGGGCCGTGCAGCGGACCCCGCGCCGGTCGAGCGCGATCTCGATGTGCCGTTCCGCCGGTCCCGCCACCGCCGCCTCCTCGCGTCGACACACCCGCCCCGCGCCTGCCCGGTATCCCGGGCTTCAACCCGCGCGTGAAGGACCGGAAAAGACCTGGCATACCCCCTGCCGCCTCGGGTAGCCGCGCGGCCATGGCTCGATTGCACACACACGACAGGAAAAGCCGACATCCCAGCAGACCCGGCATCCCCCGCCGCACCCTGCTCACCGGCACCGCCGCCCTGGTCGGCACGGGCGCGGTGGTGGGCGCGAGCAGTGGATGCAGCCGGGTGGCCACCGCGGACACCGGCGACGGCGGGCAGCTCCTGCAGCAGCTGCGCGCGAAGGGCACCGTACGGCTCGGCATCGCCGGTGAGCAGCCGTACGGCTACATAGGCAAGGACGGCCAGGTCACCGGCTCCGCGCCGGCCATCGCGACCCGGATCTTCCGCAGACTGGGCGTCGATCACGTCGAACCGTTCCCCACCGAGTTCGGTTCGCTGATCTTCGGGCTCAACTCGCTGCAGTACGACGTGGTCGCCGCCGGCATGTACATCAACCCGGAGCGCTGTGACCAGGTGCTCTTCGCGGACCCGGAGTACCAGATGAAGGACGCCTTCATCGTGCCCAAGGGGAACCCGAAGAAGCTGCGCACCTACGCCGACATCGCCCGCACCGGCGCCCGGATGGCGACCGGCATCGGCTACGCGGAGATCGACTACGCCAAAGAGGCCGGGGTGAAGCACATCGACACCCTGCCGGACCAGCTGGCCGGTCTCCTCGCCGTCGAACAGGGGCGCGTCGACGTGTTCGCGGGCACCGCCGTCACCGTGCGGAACGTGGTCGAGCAGACCGGGAGCACGAAGGCGGAGGCGACCGACGAGGTCACCCCGCTCGTGGACGGCAAGCCGGTCATCGACGTCGGCGGCTTCGCGTTCCGCATGCCCGAACGGAATCTGCGGGACGCCTTCAACCGCGAGCTGCACAAGATGAAGCGGAGCGGGGAGCTGCTGGAGGTCATGCGGCCCTTCGGATTCACGAAGGACCAGATGACCGACATCAGGGCAGAGGAGAAGTGCCGCTCATGAGCGCCTTGAACGACACGGCGCACATGAGCGCCGCCCACGAGGTGACCACCGCCGGGCCTGCCCATGAAGTGACCACCGCCGGGCTCCTCGACGACTTCGCCTTCAGCTCGGGTCTGTGGGAGCTGCTGCTGCGCGGTGTGTGGATCACCGTCCAGCTGACCGTGTACGGCGCGGCCCTCGGCGCCGCCGTCGCCTTCGCCGTGGGCCTCGCCCGGCAGCACCGGCTGTGGGCCGTGCGGTTCGTGGCGGGCGCGTACTTCGAGATCTTCCGCGGCACCTCCGCCCTGGTCCTGATGATCTGGGTGTTCTTCGTGGTGCCGCTGACCCTCGGCTGGCAGCTCGTCCCGATGTGGGCCGCCGTGCTCACCCTGGGCTGCACCTACGGCGCGTACGGCTCGGAGATCGTGCGGGGCGCGGTGGCCGCGGTGCCGGCGGCGCAGCGCGAGGCGGGGGTGGCGCTGAGCTTCACGCCCGCCCAGCGGATGCGCAAGATCGTGCTGCCGCAGGCCTGGCCGGAGATGGTGCCGCCGTTCTGCAACCTGCTCATCGAGCTGCTGAAGGGCACCGCCCTGGTGTCCGTGCTCGGCGTCGCCGACACGACCTTCGCCGCGCAGCTGGTGCGCAACGCCACCGGACAGAGCGCGCCGGTCTACACGGTGATCCTCGTCATGTACTTCCTCCTCGCCTTCGCCATCACCCGGGTGATGCGGCAGGTCGAGCGGCGGGCCAAGGCCGGCGTCGGCCGGGCCCCCGCCAAGGGCGTCCCCGGGCCGCGCGCGGCCGTCACCGGACGCCCGCAGGACCTGGCCGGAGCGGGCGCCGCGGCCGGTGGTGCCGAAGCCGGTGCCGCAGCCGGTGGTGCCGGAGCGGCCTCGAAGACGTCGGCTCCCGGAGGTGCCTCATGACATGGAACTGGTCCACGCTGGGCGACTTCATGCCGGCCTTCCGCGACGGCGTACTGGTCACCCTGCAAGCCCTGCTGTGGGGTGCGCTGCTCGCCTTCTCCCTCGGCCTGGTCTGGGCCCTCGCCCAGCGCTCGTCGCTGAAGGCGGTGCGCTGGCCGGTCAAGGCGGTCACGGAGTTCATCCGCAACACCCCGCTGCTGGTGCAGCTGTTCTTCCTCTTCTACGTGCTGCCCGAGTGGGGCCTGACCCTGTCCGCGCTGGCCACCGGCGTGCTCGGTCTCGGGCTGCACTACTCGACGTACACCGCCGAGGTGTACCGCGCCGGAATCGACGGTGTGCCCGCCGGCCAGTGGGAGGCGGCGACCGCGCTCAGCCTGCCGCGCTCGCGCACCTGGACCGCGGTGATCCTGCCGCAGGCGCTGCGCCGGGTCGTGCCCGCCCTCGGCAACTACGTCATCGCGATGCTGAAGGACTCGCCGATGCTCATGACCATCGGCGTGCTGGAGATGCTCGGCGAGGCCCGCCAGTTCGGCTCCCGGACCTTCCAGATGAACGAGGCCATCGTGACCGTCGGCATCGCCTTCATCGTCATCGCCTACCCCGCCTCCCTCCTCCTGCGAGCCCTGGAGCGTCGTCTTGTCCGCTGACACCCCGCTGATGAACGAACCCGATTCCTCCGACGAGCGCGTGGCGGACACGAAGGAACTGATCCGCTTCGAGAACGTGACCAAACGATTCGGCAGCAACACCGTCCTCGACCGGCTGGACTTCTCGGTCGACGCCGGCAAGCACGTCACGCTGATCGGCCCGTCCGGCTCCGGCAAGACGACGATCCTGCGGCTGCTGATGACCCTCACCAAGCCCGACGAGGGGAGGATCACCGTCGGCGGGCAGCAGCTGTACCCGGCGAGCGACAAGCAGTGCCGCGAGGTCCGCAAGAACATCGGAATGGTGTTCCAGCAGTTCAACCTCTTCCCCAACATGAAGGTGCTGCGCAACATCACCGAGGCGCCCGTCAACGTCCTCGGGCTGTCCAAGGACGAGGCCGAGGCGCGCGCCCGTGAGCTGCTCGACATGGTGGGGCTCGCCGACAAGTGCGACTCCTACCCGAGCCAGCTCTCCGGCGGACAGCAGCAGCGCGTGGCCATCGCACGGGCGCTGGCGATGCGCCCGCAGGTGCTGCTCCTCGACGAGGTGACCTCCGCGCTCGACCCCGAGCTGGTCGCGGGCGTCCTCGACCTGCTCAGGGACATCGCGCGCACCACGGACATCACGATGCTCTGCGTGACCCACGAGATGAACTTCGCCCGGGACATCTCGGATCAAGTTCTGATGTTCGATTCCGGCCAGGTGATCGAATCGGGCAGTCCCGAGAAGATCTTCGGCGATCCGTCACACGAACGTACGCGCGAATTCCTCGGTGCGGTCATCTGACTACACCGAGTGAACGGGCGAACGCGTGGGAACATGCGAGGTCCGTCCGCCGGGCCATGCCTTCGGCATATGCCAGAGTGCTGGTCCGGCAGTTGGGAGGCTCGGGGGCGGGCGGAAATTCTCGTGAACAACCCCTCCGCGTACGGCTCTTGGGCCGTATCGTGGGAACCGGCAAGCTGTCCGAAAAACGGCCCGAGAAGCGCAGGGGGAAACCGTGGCGCTCAAGCACGAGCCGACCGCGCCGTACCACTCGGCCCAGGACGCCCTGCGTGTCCTGGAGACGGTGGCGCGGCACGCAGGTGGCGTCACCGACGCCGAGATCGCCCGTCGCACCGGCGTCGACAGTGAGCGGCTGACCGCGCTCCTGCGGATGCTGCGGCGCGAGGGGTATGTGGAGCAGACCACCGACGGCGCCTACGTCAGCGGTGCCGCACTCGCCCGGCTGGGCTCCGCGGAGGGTCATGACCAGGCCCTGCGCGAGCAACTCCAGCACACCCTCGACCGGCTGCGCGACTCGGTGGGCGCCGCCGTCTACGTCACCCGCTATCTGGACGGGGAGATCCAGGTCACCGGCTGGGCCGACAGCGTGGACACGCCCGCGGTCCACGAGTGGGTCGACTTCCGCTCCTCCGCCCACGCCACCGCCTTCGGCAAGGGCCTGCTGGGCCAGCTCGACCTCAACGGCCGGCGCGACCATCTCTCGCGCCACCGCCCGGCCCGGCTCACCGCCCGCACGATCACCAACGAGAAGGTGCTGCTGAGCAAGCTCGACGCGCAGACCCCCACGGTCCCGGTCCTCGACCTCCAGGAGTACGCGCCGGGCACGGTCTGCGCGGCCGTCCCCATCACCGCGGGCTCCGCCGTCGGCTGTCTCGCGCTGTCCCTCCCGCTGGAGCACGCGCACCGGCTGCGCGCGGCGGCGAACACGTTGAACCGGGGGGCGGCGCCGGTGCTGCTGTCGTTGGCGATCTAGCGGGGCCGGGCGACTCGTCGGTGATCCGCCGTCCACCGGTCGCCCGCCGCCCGCCGGAGATCCAGCTCACGTTTAAGTGGTCGAAGGCACCCCCGCGGACCAGGTAGTATTTTCTCTGTCGCCGGCCGCGAAAGCGCGAAGGCGACAGAGTCTGCGCCGCTAGCTCAGTTGGTTAGAGCAGCTGACTCTTAATCAGCGGGTCCGGGGTTCGAGTCCCTGGCGGCGCACAGCAAGAAGGCCCCTCGCTCCGGCGAGGGGCCTTCCGCGTGTCTCCACCCCCGCGCGTCACGTCACCCCCGCAGATACGCCAGGACCGCCAGCACCCGGCGGTGTGTGTCCTCGGCCGGGGGCAGGTCCAGCTTTCCCAGGATGTTGCCGATGTGCTTGCCGACGGCCGCCTCGGTGACGACGAGTTCGCGGGCGATCGCCCCGTTCGACCTCCCCTCGGCGACCAGCGCGAGCACCTCCCGCTCGCGCGGGGTGAGCGCCGCCAGCGGATCACGCCGACGCCGCAGCAGCTGCCGTACGACCTCGGGGTCGACGACCGTCCCCCCGGCCGCGACCCGCTCCACCGCCTCCGCGAACTGTTCGACCTGGCCGATACGGTCCTTGAGGAGATAGCCGACGCCGGTGCCGTCCCCGGTGTCCAACAGCTCGGCCGCGTAGGCCCGTTGGACGTACTGGCTGAGGACGAGCACGGGCAGGGCGGGGTGCGCGGCGCGCAGTGCGAGTGCGGCGCGCAGCCCCTCGTCGGAGAGGCCGGGCGGCATCCGTACGTCGGTGACGACGAGGTCGGGAACGTACGACCGTACGGCCGTGATCAGCGACTCCGCGTCCCCGACCGCCGCGACGACCTCGTGCCCGAACCGGGTCAGGACACCCACGAGTCCTTCCCGCAGCAGCACGCTGTCCTCGGCGAGCACGATCTTCAGCGCTGCGGGCACGGGATCTCCAGGGACAGGACGGTCGGGCCGCCGGCCGGGCTGTGGACGGACAGTGTCCCATCGAGCACGGCGAGCCGGTCGGCGAGTCCGGTGAGGCCGGTCCCCCGTGCGGGGTCGGCACCGCCCGTCCCGTCGTCCTCCACCTCCACCCGCAGCAGCCCGCCCGCGTAACGTCCGACGATCCGGACCCGACAAGCCCCGCTGTGCCTGCCGATGTTGGCGAGGGCCTCCCGGACCGCGAAGTACGCGGCGGATTCGACGGATTCGGCGAACCGGGGAAGGTCGACGTCCAGTTCCACGGGTACGGCGGACCGGTCGGCGGCGTCGGCGAGGGCCTCCGGAAGGCCGTAGTCGGCGAGGACCTGGGGGTGGATGCCGTGGATCAACTCGCGTAGTTCGCCCAGGACCTGGTCGGCCTCCTGGTGGGCGGCGGCCAACCGGCCGGCCAGGTCCGGCGGGGCGTCGAGCCGGGCCAGGCCCAGGGTCATGCTCAGCGACACGAGCCGCTGCTGCGCCCCGTCGTGCAGATCGCGCTCGATCCTGCGCCGCTCGGCCTCGAAGGCCGCCACCAGCCGGGCCCGCGACCGCGTCACCTCGGCCAGCCGCCGTTCCGCCTCGGCCTCGCTCGGGCCGAGCAGCAGCCGGGCGAGCGCGGCACGGGCCCGCGCGTACTGGACGAGGGGCCACAGCAGGGCGAGGAGGAGGACGACGCCGGCGAGTGTGCACAGCAGGGCCTGGCCGTAGGAGTCGATCAGCCAGAGCTTGGCGATCCGGGCGTCACCGCCGGCACTGCTGGTCGTCGCCAGCTGCGCGGGCGCTCCGATCATCGCGCCCGGCACGGCCAGCGCGACGAACAGCACGACCACGTCCAACGGCCACAGCACGAACGCGAGCAGGGCGGTGTACGCCAGCTCCCGCCAGGTCGCCCGCTCGGCCAGCCGCAGCCGGGTCCAGGCGGCGAGACCGGGCTCGGCGGGGGTGGCGTGCGGGCCGGGCGGCGGGGTGCGCGTCAGGGCCAGTCGCCGCCGTTCGAGCGCGCCGACCGGGATGCCCGACAGGACGGCCACGGCGAGCAGCGGCAGTCCCACCAGGACCGGGGTCAGGGCGAGCCCGAGGACCCCGAGGACCAGCAGCACCACCAACAGCGGGACGCCGACGAGGACACCGCTCAGCAGGTAGGCCACCGCGCGCGGAAGCTCCCGCAGGACCGTTCGGATCATGGGATCACGGTAGGCGGGGGCGGCGGCCGGCGGCCATGGGCCCAGGTGGTGTCCGGAGGTATGCCCAGCCCTACCTCGTCAGCAACTCCTCCCGCCCCCGAGCCCGGTACTCCGTCACCAGCCGTGCCTGATCCACCGCCGAGAACTTCCGGTACGCCCACTTCCCCGGTGGGCGCCACCAGACCGGGTCCGGGCAGCGGAAGCCCTCGCGGCGCAGGGTGGCGCGCTGGATCTTGTTGGTGGCGGTGACGGGCATGGACGCGACGACGCGTACGAAGCGGGGGGTCATCTTGGTCCCCAGGTCGGGCTGGGACACCAGGAACTCGGCGAAGCCGTCGGGGTCGAATTCGCCCGCGATCGTCGCCATGACCTGGTCCCCGGCGACCGGGTCGGGGACGGCGTAGACGGCGACGGCCTCGGCGCCCTCGTAGCGGGCGAGGATGTTCTCGATGACGGCGGCGGCGAGGTTCTCGCTGTCGACGCGGAGGCGGTCGTCGGTGCGGCCGGCGAAGTAGAGGAAGCCGTCCGGGTCGCGGTAGAAGAGGTCGCCGGTCCAGTACCAGCCGTCGTGGCGTCGGGCGGCATCGGCCTCCGGGTTGCGCCAGTAGCCCTCGAAGGGGTTGGGGCCGCGATTGACCAACTCGCCTATCGACGCCGTGCCGTTGAGCAGGCGGCCGTCCTCGCCGAAGACGGCGGGCGGGCACTCCTTCCGGGTCTCCGGGTCGACCACCGCGAGGTCGTCGCCGGGTGCCGCCCGGCCGATCGCCCCCGGCGGCGCCCCGGGCGTCCGCTGGATCGCCGCCCCGCCCTCGGACGACCCGTACCCCTCCACGAGCCGGACCCCGAACCGCTTCTCGAACGCCGCCGCGTCCACGGCCCCCGCCTCCGTGCCGAAGCCCATGCGCAGGGGGTTGTCGCGGTCGTCGGGACGGGGTTCGGTGGCGAGGACGTACTGAACGGCCCGTCCGACGTAGGTGAAGTACGTGGCCCCGTACGCCCGTACGTCGTCCAGGAACCGGGAGGCGGAGAACCGGCGCCGTAGCGCGATCCCGGCGCCGGCGACCAGGGCGGGGGCCCAGTCGGCGATGACCGCGTTGCCGTGGAAGAGCGGCATGCAGATGTAGTGCACGTCGTCCCGCCGGACCCCGAAGCGGTCCACCAGGGCCCCGCCGGCCGCCGCGAGCCGGCCCTGAGAGCAGAGGGCGGCCTTGGGGGCGCCGGTGGAGCCGGAGGTGAAGTAGAGGAGGAGGCGGTCGGCGGAGGTGGCGCGGGTCGGGTCGGGGGTGGCGTCGGCGTACGGGGCGAGCAGGTCGGCGTAGGCCTGGGTGTCCGTCACCAACACGCGCACGCCGATGAGTTCGAGGTTCTCCAGCAGGGGCAGGTGGGCCCGTTCCGTGATGAGGAGCCGGCATTCGGTGTGCAGGATGTCGCGGGCCAGTTCGGGGCCCCGGCGGGTGGGATTGATACCGGCGACGGCGGCACCCGCGAGGGCCGCCGCACTCAGCCAGAGGGGGAATTCGGGGGTGTTGTCGAGGAGGACGCCGATGTGCGGTTCGGCGCCCGGTGGCAGGAGGTCGGCGAGCAGGGCCGCGCGGGCGGCGGCTCCGGCGGTGACCTCGTGGTGGGTCAGGACCTGTTCCTCGAACCACAGCCCGGGCCGGTGGTCGTCCCACCGGTCGGCGACGAGCTGTGCGACCGTGCGCCTCGTGGACTCCATGTCGGCGCACGGTAGTTGACCTACCGTCAGTTGAGGAGGGTCACGGTGTCGGGAACGCGGCGTCCGTGGAGAGCTGGTGGAAGGAGACCATGAGGAACACGCAGAACGCGAAGGCCACCCCGAGGAACGCGAGGATGCCGAGTCCGGCCGCGGCCTGCTTGACCCGCTCGCCGGGTGCGTGGGCGGTGGCGACCACGTCCGGGCCGTCGGTGTAGTACACGGTCACGAAGTCGCCCTCGACCGTCGTCATCGGCCCGTCCTCCTCCTCGAAGCGGACGGCGCGGCCGTCCCGGGCCGTGAACTCGTACACGTGGTGGACCGTCGTGCGCACGCTGCTGCGCTCGCCCATGTTCCTGCTGACGGTGGTGAATGTCCGCAGGCAGCGCGCCTCGGCCGTCAGTCCGCTGTTCCAGGCGCTTCTGACGCGCAGCCAACGGCTCAGGACGCGGTACGCCATGAAGCCGATGACGGTCATCATGACCACGGGAATGAGGTAGAAGAAGACATCCATGGCGGTTCCCCCGAGTTCGGCGGCCACCCTGGTAGGCGGCGTGTGGGGAACCTACCCGGGTGGGGGCCCCGCGCAGCTCAAGCGATGCTCAGAACTCGCGGGGCCGGGGGTGCCGAGGCTCAGAAGGTGACGTCCGAGCAGGCGTAGAACGCGTTGGTGGTGTCCGCGATCGTCCAGACCGCGAGGATGACGTGGTGGCCGCTCAGCCCGGACGGCAGACGGCCGGTGTGGGAGAGCGTGGACGGGGGGCGCTGACCATTGTAGGGGACGGTGAAGAACGGGGTCAGGTTGAGGTCGGAGCGGGCCAGGGCGTGGTTCTGGTTCCAGCCCGCCCTGGTGACGTAGTACTTGAAGTCGGTGGTGGCGTGCATGGCGGTGAACTGCCACCGGAACGTGTAGTTCTGACCGCCCGTCACCCTGGTGGTGGGCCAGGCGCCGCCGCCCGGCCTGGTGGACGCGTTGAGCTGGTTGAACCTGTTGTTGCCACCGGAGCACAGCTGGCCGTCAGCCGGCCCTGAGCCCGGGAAGCCCTTCGGTCCCTCGACGCTCTGCGGTTCCCACTGGATGTCGCCGCAGTTCGTCACGGTGCCGTTCTGGCAGAGCTTCTGCCGGCTGACGGGGAGGTCGGTGTAGCCGTGGCCGGTGGCGCCACCACTGGAGAGCACGAACGCTCCGGTGGTGGCCAGGCCGACCGCGGCCGCGTACCACTTGGTCCTGTTACGCGCGTGATGGCGCATGCTGCCGCTCCCTGGAGTACGTGGGGAAGTTTCCAGGTCTAGACCAAGTCCCAGATTATGGGCGACCGTTGACCGTGTCCATATCAAAAGCACGGCCATGTCGATTCAGCGGTGCGGGGCGATCTCAGCGGTTCACGGCGACTCCGGCAGTTCAGGGCGACACCTCGCGGCGCCCTGTGTAGAACGCCACCGTCAGGTCCTTCACCAGCGCCTTGCGCTCGTAGTCGTCCAGTTCGACCAGGCCGCGCAGGGTCAGCCGGGTCACCGTGTCCTCGACCGAGTCGACGACGGAGGTGAGGACGGTGTCGCGGTGCTGGGCGTCGAGCGCGGCGATCCGGCGGCGCTGCATCACGGCGGCCACCTCGGGCGCGTACTCGATCCGGGTCGGCTGGACCGAGAAGACCTCCACCCCGACCGGCGCCGCGTCCGCCGCCACCAGCCGCGTCAGCGCCTCGCCCACCGCCTCCGTGTTCCGCAGTGTCGCGTCCCGGACCAGCGCGCCCGGCGGCACGTCCGCCGGCAGTTGCGCCAGCACCCGGGAGACCGCCGCCTCCACGCACTCCCGCAGATACCGCTCGTGATCCTCGACCCCGAGCACCGCCCGCGCGGTGTCCCTGACCCGCCACGCCACCAGGACGACGACGCGCATCGCGACCCCGTTCGCGTCGACGGCCGCCATCGGCTCGCTGCGCCAGTGCCGCAGCCGTACGTCGACGCGGCGGCGCAGCACCAGCGGGTTCACCCAGAGCAGGCCGGTGCGGCGGACCGTTCCCCGGTACCGCCCGAAGAGACCGAGCACCCAGGCCCCTCCGGTCCGCCCCCGCGCCAGCCCGCCGAACCCGAACATCGTCAGGGCCCCGGCCCCGGCGTACGCGGCCCACTGCGCCGGCCCGAGTCCGGCACCCGCGGACGCCGTCGGTAGTCCGAGCCCCCGCGCCGCGAGCTCCGGCAGCACCCCGGCCCACCAGGAGGTGAGGACGCATCCGGCCACACCACAGGCCCCGCCCAGCACTCCCAGCACTCCGGGCACCACCCGTGCCGGCCGTTCGACCAGCTCGGGGTCGACCTCGACGGCGGGGCGCGGCTTGGCGGACGCGGGCCCCTGCCGCACCCGCGGCTGCTCGCCGGTCCCGCGCCGCCGGCCCACGACGGCGGGCGTGACCGGGACGGCGACCGGAACCGGGTCGTCCCGGAAGAGCAGGTGGACGGGGATCTCGGTGGTGGTCTCGTTCTGGATGAGCCGGGCGGGCCGCACGGGCCCCTCGGGCTCCGGTGTGGGTGAGGTGGTGGTACTCATATGTGCCTCCATGCCTCCGCGCAGGAAGAACCGTGCTGAGAGCTTTCGGTGGAGAGGGGGAAGAGCGTGGAAGGGGCCGGGGGTGGGAGACGGCGAGGGGTGGATCCGCGTTCCGGGGGAGCGGGTCCGGCCATCGGCCATCGGCCATCGGCCATCGGCCGTCAGGCGTCGGCACCGGCCATCGGCCATCAGCCGTGAGCCGTGAGCCGTCAGGAGAACAGCCGGCGCCAGGTCTCGGGGCCCGGATAGCCGTCCGCCGCGCCGCCACGCCATCCCTGGGCCCGCTGGAACGCCTCCACGTTCCGCCGGTCCGACTCGCCCCAACGCGACCCCGGGGCCGAGGTGTAGTACTTGCCGAATCCCTTCTTCACCAGCTGCTTCCCCAGCCGGGTGACATACGCGTTGTCCGCGCCCGGCCGGAACATGCCACGCCCCGGATAGCCGAGGACGCCGTGCGAGGCGGGCGGCACGGGGGCCCTGGGAGCCAGGGGGGTCCCGGGAGCCATGGGTTCCCCGGCGCTCCTCGGCGGGGCGGACTTTCCGGGGATCGCGGGCCGCTGCGGCGCGCCGGGCGGGGCGGGCCTTCCCGACGGCCGGTGCACCCCCGGCGGCTTGGGCGCCGCCGGTTTTCCGCCCGGGCCCGGGTTCCCGCCCGGGCCCGGGTTCCCTGCCGGCGGAATGTCGCGGCCCCGCCCGGTGACCAGATACGACCAGGTCAGCGGCCCCGGAATCCCGTCGGCGAAGTGGCCCGACCAGCCCTGCGCCCGCTGGAAGGCCCGGGTGGCCCTACGGTCGGCGTCCGACCAGATCGGCCCCGGCCCGCCGGTGTAGAAGCGGGCCCCGCCGCGCTGCACCAGCATCTGCCCCAGCCGGGCCACGTACGTGTTCCGCGCGCCGGGCCCGAAGGCCTCGGGGCCCGGAAAGCGGTCCCCGCCGGACGGCCCGGCGGCCCCCTTCGCGCCCGGCGTCCGGGGTGTCTTCGGCGGTTCGGCGGGCGTGCCGGTGCCCCCGGCGGTGTCCGTCCCGTCGTCCGGCCGATCGGCGCCGTCGTCCGTGATCAGCCCCTTGTAGCGGTACGGCACATAGCGGGCGGCGTTGTCCCAGTACCCGTACGGGGTGGCCTGTCTGCGGGCGTACGGGCGGGCCGACTCGTAGGCGATGTAGTGGGTCTCCGCGTCGTCCGTCCAGCCGCCGAAAATGACGACGTGCGAGCCCTTTTGAGGGTCCTTCGGATTATGGAAGAGCAGCATGTCGCCCGGCTCCAGCCGGTCCTTCGAAATGCGCTGCGCGAACTTGTCGAGGCTTCCCGTCCATTCGTTCCCGGGGAGGTTCCAGGCCATCGAGACGAACCCCGAGCAGTCCTGCCGGTAACCGTCGGACCAGTACTCGCGCATGCTGTACGGCACCTCGGCCTCGATCCAGCTCTTGGCCCTCCTGATGATTTCGGCGCGGGTGGTGGGCGGCATGGTCACCTCCCTCGGCGGCTTCTCCCCGTCCGCCGGACGACCGCGGGGGCCGTGCAGCGGAGCCTTCTTGCCCTGCGGGGTGTCAGGGCCCTCACCTGCGGGAACAGCGCCGGGGCGAGCCGGGGCATGGGCCGCCGCGACGGCCGGCACGACATGCCCCGCGCCGAGTGCGGCGCCGGCGGCGGTGGCCACGACGAGGGCGTTCCTGACAGTTCTGGCCGCCGGGTGACTCGCATGGGCGTACTGGGCCGAGTAGGGCATGACCCGTCGCCAGTGGACACAGCCGGGGCATTCGCAATCGATCCCCGGATCGATCTCCTCGAATACCGGAGTCCCCATACGATTCCCCTCGCGAACCGACCGAAGAATTCCACGCTTCTGCACGCACGTCAGTTTCTCAACTGTCCTCCGGTGTCGCATGCTGACGGTCCAAATGATGTACACGACCGGGGGCGGCCGTGTCCCGGTCGGCGCGGGTCCGCGACGAGGTCGCGGTGCCGCTCGGTGCCCCTCGGCATCGCTCGGTGCGTCGGCCGGCGACCTCGGCGGGGCTGGTCCGGGGCTCCGACGGGCCCCGGCTGTCGCCTGTGGTTCACCGCCAGGATGAAGAAACCTTTCAGCAACTCACTATGACCGAATGGCCCAGTAATTACGGGTTACCGGACAGTCCGGTAATTACTCGAAGGTGACTGCCGGGTAGCCTTTCGTTCATTCAGTCCATTGGTGACCGACCTTGACGCTCCGAGTCCGCCGGCCGCATCGGCGACCGAGGAGCACCGAGAGGGAGGCTGCGATCGTGCACTCGAATCGCCGGCATCAAGTTACCGTTCGGTTCGATCGAGACGCGGTCCCGGTGGTGTTTCGTTCTTTTCGTTCCTCGCCCAGCGCTTGACGCCAGAGACCGCTTGCTACAAGATCGCGATCGCAGAGCCGTCAACTCCCTTTGCCTACATAGCCTTTGCGCTTGCGGCACCCCTACCCGACCCCCACACCCGTGCACGCAAGACCTCACTCACCTTCCCGTGCACTTTTTCGCGCTCCGGTTTCATCATTCGCGAAAAGAGAGAATGCCGTTTCAGCCTGCCCGAAAAATGCATTCCCTGTACACTCACTGAAACCCATTCAAAACTGTCCGACAGTGTTGACTGCATAAGTTGATGAGTGCCATATTCATCACGTCAGAAGGCATCACCCCTCGAATGCAGAGGTTCCTTCCGCACTGGAACGCATTCGGAGCGATGAGGCCCCGGTAGTGCCATCATGTCCACGTGATTCCTGTCATGCAGACTCGCACCCATCTGCATGCGTCAGTTTTTCCGTGGAGAGAGGACGAGAATGAACAAGAAGCTGTGGACCCGTCCACTGGCTACGGCTCCGTTCCTAGCCGCCGTGATTCTTTTCTCGGCGGACCCCGCCCACGCGGTGGGAGGTTGCCTCCGAGACTCGGACACGGACCAGGTAAAAATCGCTCCGAAAGCTTCTTCATTCAAGGAACAAGCCAGGGCCGTGGCGCGGCAGCAAGACCGGAACAGCTGGCAAGACGTGGTCTGGAGGGGGACTGAAAAGAAGTGCGCATCCAACTCTCCAGCCAACTGCAATTACTCTTGGAGCGTCAACAAGACCACAAACTTCGGTTGGGCTGTAGGTGGTCAGGTCAGCCTCGGTAACGCTAGTTCGCCGAGCAAGAAATGGTACAACTTCGTTTTGTCCCTCATCCCCTCGATCCAAAAGTCGTCCACGATCAGCACCACGGAGACATTCGAGCAGCCGGTCCCCCCTGGGGGCTTTGGTCAGCCGTGGCAGGTGGTCCAGCGCCGATGGAAGAGCGGCGACTACGTGGGCGGATGGGTCAGCCAGAACAGGGCATGCACCTTTGGCCTCAACCAGGCCGGTCACGTATACACCTGGGACCCGAACGTGAGATGGGGCTACTGGCAGGCCAACATCCGGGAGCGAGAGTATGACGGGATCGCGGTGAACGGTAAGCTCTGACCTCATATCCGCGCCATGCTCGTCACCCGTAAGCCGGGGTGACGAGCATGGCGCGGATCACTGACTTCGGCTCAGAGGCCGTTGCGGACCACGTTTCGTCCGGAGCGCCGTGCCGGGCCGTCTTGGAGGGGAAGTCCCGGTTCGGGCGGGGGCGGACGCAGTGCGGGCACGGTCTCAGTGATCATGCGAGTGCCGAAGTCCCATGTACACCTGGCGAGTCCGCGCCTGCTCCTGCCTCTTCTCCCATGCCCACCGCGGCCGCCCAACTGGGCCGGGCTGCCGCGCCGGTCCCGCTGGCGGACGCGGTCACACTGTCCGGCTTCCTGGACCTGGTGCCCGACCCGCGAGGCATCCGTGGCCGTCGCTACCGGTTGTCCGCCCTGGTCGCCGCAGCCGCCGCGAGTGTCCTGGCCGGTGTCCGCTCGCTCACCGCGATCACGGAATGGACCGGGCGAACGGCGCCTTCCGCACCGCCCGCGCCACCCCGGCCGGCCCCGGACTGCGGGCGTTCGCCGTTGACGGCGAAGCCCCGCGCGGCTCACGCACCCACGTCACCGGGCACATCACCCTGCTCACCGCGATGAACCACATCGGTCACGTCCTGGCCCAGCGCCAGGTCGCCGACAAGAGCAACGAGATCCCCTCCCCCGCCGGGAGCCGGGCGACCGGCCGTTTCCCGGCCGATGCGCCGGGCGCACGCGGTCAGGAGCACCCCCGCCCCTCCGCTAGACTTTTCCTCGCGCGCCGCTAGCTCAGTTGGTTAGAGCAGCTGACTCTTAATCAGCGGGTCCGGGGTTCGAGTCCCTGGCGGCGCACCACCCGGAGAGGCCCCTCGCGAGCAGGTGACGCGAGGGGCCTCTCCGCATGCACATCTCTCGCATCGCATGCACATCTCTCCGCATGCACATCCCTCCGGATAGGCGCCTATCCGCAGGCGCGCCCTCTCCGCTTGCGCCTCTCCGTACACGCCCCCACGGGTTCTCCGGCAATGCCCCCATGAGGGCGTTACGACCGGTAAGTACCGAAGACACGCCCGCACTAAAACACATGACGTAGGCGCTCAGGAACAAAAGATGCCGAGGGGGCATCAATGCAACCGGATGGCCGTCGTCCCGTGTCTCCATGGTGTAGATCACATGGTGACGATGACGCACTGATGGGTCCGTAACGGTCGAGGGGGACCGATTCGGATGAAAGACCGACGAACACACACTCGATGTGTGTGCGGGGGGAATGACTCATGACGTCGACGCCGACGGGCGCCCGGCACAACAACGATCCATCCGAAACGACCCGGCTCAAGATGCCGTCGCACCGGACCGGAGCATTCCGCAAGCTGCGCAAGAACCTTCCCAGATACGACTACGAGCACTACAGCCGCCTCGCGGGACCACTCACCCAGCCCGATCCGACCAAGCCCTACACGGTGCAGTACCGCTCCCTGATCTCCCAGGAGCCGCACCGGCTGCGGGTCGCCCTGATGCTGGCAGCGGCGCCGTTGCTCTCACTGGTCCTGCTCGGCTGGCTGCTGCAGCAGGAGCACTGGACCAAGCGCGACTACGTCGAGTACGACTTCCTGCCAGCCCTCGACATGGTCATGCTGGTCTCGATCGGCCTGATCGAGTTCTTCCGCTGCATGAACGTCCTGTCGAACGCGCACGCCACCCTGGTCGCCCGCGACCCGATCCCGGTGGTGCCCGAGACCGGCACCAGAGTCGCCTTCCTCACCTCCTTCGTGCCCGGCAAGGAGCCGCTGGAGATGGTGACGAAGACCCTGGAGGCCGCGGTGCGGCTGCGCCACCGCGGGCTGCTGCACGTATGGCTGCTCGACGAGGGCGACGACCCGGCCGTGAAGGCGGTCTGCGCGCGCCTCGGCGTGCACCACTTCTCCCGCAAGGGCATCGCGAAGTGGAACCAGCCGAAGGGCCCGCATCGCGCCAAGACCAAGCACGGCAACTACAACGCCTGGCTGGACGCCCACGGCGACGACTACGACTTCTTCGCCTCGGTCGACACCGACCACATCCCGCTGCCCAACTACCTGGAGCGGATGCTCGGTTTCTTCCGCGACCCGAACATCGGCTTCGTGATCGGCCCCCAGGTGTACGGCAACTACGACAACTTCGTCACCAAGGCCGCCGAGTCCCAGCAGTTCCTGTTCCACGCGCTGATCCAGCGCGCCGGCAACCGGTACGGCGCCCCCATGTTCGTCGGCACCTCCAACGCCGTGCGGATCAGGGCGCTCAAGCAGATCGGCGGGCTCTACGACTCCATCACCGAGGACATGGCGACCGGCTTCGAGATCCACCGTCACAAGAACCCGGCCACGGGCAAGAAGTGGCGCTCGGTCTACACGCCGGACGTGCTCGCGGTGGGCGAGGGACCCAGCGCCTGGACGGACTTCTTCACCCAGCAGATGCGCTGGTCGCGGGGCACCTACGAGACGATTCTCAAGCAGTACTGGAAGGGCTGGTACTCGCTGCCGCCGAGCAAGCTCTTCAACTACACCATGATGATCATCTTCTACCCGATGTCCGCCCTCAACTGGATCCTGGCGGCGCTGAGTTGCGCCCTGTTCCTGGGCCTGGGCGCCTCGGGCGTGAACATCGATCCGACCGTGTGGCTGATGCTCTACGGCAACGCCTCGGCGCTCCAGATAGGCCTGTACGTCTGGAACCGCCGGCACAACGTCTCCCCGCACGAGCCGGAGGGCTCCGGAGGGGTGGCCGGCATGGTGATGTCCGCGCTGTCCGCGCCGCTCTACGCGAAGGCGCTGATCGACTCGGCCCTGCGCCGCAAGAGCAAGTTCGTGGTCACGCCCAAGGGCGACTCGGCGAGCCCCGACCGGTGGTTCGGCACCTTCCGGTACCACTGGTACTTCATCCTCATCTTCGGGGCCTCGATCGCCGCCGGTTTCGTCTTCGGCAACTCGCACCCCGCGATGATCATCTGGGCCGTCTTCGCCATGATGATCACCGCTCTGCCCATCGTCGCCTGGCGCTACATGCTGCGGCAGGACAAAAAGAAGGCCGCCGCGACCGCCGAGCTGCGGGGTTCGATGGTGGCACCGCCCGAGGCGGCACCCGCGCCCTTCGCGCCACAGCCCGCACCACACGCCCCACCCGCACCCCACGCTCCCCATCACAAGCCGAGCTGGGCCGCGTCCGGGTCGGGCAGCGGGGGTAGCGAGCAGACCATGCAGATCGCCCTGGGCGGACTGGGGGGACGTAAGGAATGAAGGACCGTGCAGGCCGCCGCCGCGCCCGTCGCCTCGCGATCGGCGGGGCGGTGGTCCTCGCGCTCGCGGGGACGAACGGGCCCTGGGTGTACCGCTTCAGTACGGAGAAGTACCACGAGTACAAGATCGACAGGCCGGAGTACAAGGCCGCCAACGGGCAGTGGAAGGTCGTCGAGTTCCCGCCGGAGTACCGGCAGAACACGATCCACGCCGCGCTTCTGCACACCGGCAAGATCCTGCTGATCGCGGGCTCCGGGAACGACGCCGACAACTTCGACAAGAAGAAGTTCGACACCCGCGTCTGGGACCCGGTCAAGCAGACGATCAAGCGGGTGCCGACCCCGGCCGACCTGTTCTGCACGGGGCACACCCAGCTGTCCAACGGCAATCTGCTGATCGCGGGCGGCACCAAGCGCTACGAGAAGCTGAAGGGTGACGTCACCAAGGCCGGCGGGCTGATGATCATCCACAACGAGAACCCCGACAAACGGATGAGGATCGAGGCGGGGACCCGGTTCGTCGGCAAGGAGAACGGCAGGACGTTCGTCCTCAAGGACACCGTCGACATCAAGAAGGCCGTCAAGACCTTCGATCCGGACACCGGGAAGTTCACCGGCAACAAGCCGGGGATCGCGCGCGCCTACGTCGAGGCCGAGAGGCGCGGCAGGAGGTACGAGACGGGTACGGAGGACAACTACCGGGTCGTGGGCCTGAAGGGCGAGGACGCGCGGAACACGTACGGCATCGCGCAGAAGCTCGCTCTCGACAAGAAGGACTTCCAGGGGATCAGGGACGCCTACGAGTTCGACCCGGTCGCCGAGAAGTACATCAAGGTCGACCCGATGAACGAGGCCCGCTGGTACCCGACGCTCACGACGCTGTCGGACGGCACCGTGCTGTCGTTGTCCGGCCTCGACGAGATCGGTCAGCTCGTGCCGGGCAAGAACGAGATCTACGACCCCGGGACGAGGAAGTGGACGTACACCAAGGGCGTCCAGCAGTTCCCGACGTACCCGGCGATCTCCCTGATGCAGAACGGCAAGCTGTTCTACTCCGGCGCGAACGCGGGGTACGGGCCGGACGACATCGGGCGCGACCCGGGTGTCTGGGACCTGAGGACCAACACGTTCACGAAGCTGCCCGGCATGAGCGACGGGAAGCTGCTGGAGACCGCCGGCACCGTGCTGCTGCCTCCGGCGCAGGACGAGAAGTACATGGTCATCGGGGGTGGCGGGGTCGGTGAGTCGGAGCGGTCCAGCAAGAGGACCCGGCTGGTCGACCTGCTGGCCGACGAGCCGAGGTTCGTGGACGGGCCGGAGATGGCGAAGGGCACGCGGTATCCGCAGGCCTCGATCCTGCCCGACGACACGGTGCTCATCTCCGGGGGCTCGGAGGACTATCGCGGGCGCGGCGACTCCAACATCCTGGAGGCGCGGCTGTACGACGCGAGGACGGGCGGGATGCGGCGGGTGGCCGACCCGCTGGTCGGCCGGAACTACCACTCCGGGTCGATCCTGCTGCCGGACGGGCGGGTCGTCTTCTTCGGGTCGGACTCCCTGTACGCCGACAAGGCCAACACCAAGCCGGGGGAGTTCGAGCAGCGGATCGAGATCTACACGCCGCCGTATCTGTTCCGGGACGCACGGCCGACGCTGACGGGTGGGCCGAAGACGGTCGCGCGCGGCGGGACGGCGACGTTCGGTGCGCGGGACGCCTCGGCGGTCAGGTCGGCCCGGCTGATCCGGCCGAGTGCGTCGACGCATGTGACGGACGTGGACCAGAAGTCGATCGAGGTGGACTTCGTGGCGGACGGCGACCGGATCACGGTGACCGTGCCGAAGAACCGGAATCTGGTGCAGTCGGGGTGGTACATGCTGTTCGTGACGGACGAGGCGGGGACGCCGAGCAAGGCGCGGTGGGTGAAGGTGCCGTAGGGGCGGGGCCGGGACAGGGTTCGTTGTCGGGTGCGGGTGCGTGGGGGCTGGTCGCGCAGTTCCCCGCGCCCCCTGAAGGACCAGGCCCTTGCGGGCCTGGAAGACGACGGGCGGGAGCGGCTGGAAGGCGACGGGCCGGTGGGCCGTGAAGCGACGGGCCGGTGGGTCTTGAACAGGTTGCTGGGCAGAAGAGCAGGGGGCGCAGCCCCCGCTTTTCAGGGGCGCGGGGAACTGCGCGACCAGCGCCCACCGGACCCGCGGTCGCCCAACTCCCCTCGCCCTCACCCCCCTCAGGCGCCCCGGGCCTCAGTCGGACGCCTTCGCCAAGGCCAGCGCGTACTCCGGCCACCACTCCCCCGCCTGGGGTCCGCCCTTGCACTCGCCGTCGGACTCTCCGGGGCGCTTCACCCACAGATACGCATCCACCAGCTCGTCCGGGGTCTTGGTCGTCGGGGTCTCCCCGAGGGCCCGCCCCGGGGGGTTGCACCAGCGTTCGTCCTCGTCGCCCTCGGTCCAGGGACCGTTGCCGTTGCGGCTGGTGTCGATCACGAACGGCTTGTCGCCGATCTTCGAGGAGAGCTGCCTGCCGTACTCGATGGAGTCCTCGGTGGTGTAGAAGTTCGAGACGTTGACGGCGAAGCCGTCCGCCTGCTCGACCCCGGCCCACTTGAGGGGGTCGTAGATCTCCTCGGGGTCGCCCCAGCCGGCGTTGCCCGCGTCCAGGTACACCTTCGTGTTCTTCAGGGCGCCGAGCCTCTCGACCGCGCCCTTCAGCAGGTCGTACCGCTCGCCGTGGAACTCCTCCGGGGTGCAGCCGTCCACCACGTGGAGCACCGCGTCGGGCTCCAGGACGACCGTGGCCGCCCGGTCCCCGATGCCCCGGGCCACGCCGTCGATCCACGCCCGGTACGCGTCGCCGTCGGCCGCGCCGCCGCCGGAGTACTGGCCGCAGTCGCGGTGCGGGATGTTGTAGAGGACGAGGACGGCGTCCCGGTCCGCCTCCTTCGCGGCCTCGGTGAAGCCTCTGGCCTCCCGCTCCGGGTTCTCCGGGCCGATCCACTCGCCGGTGGGCTGTTCGGCGATCATGCGGATCAGCTCGGCGTCCTCGTCCTTGCCCGCCTTCTCGTAGGCGGCGACCTGGGCCGCCGCGTTCCCCCGCGGATTGACCCAGAACGGGTCCGTGCCGCTTGGCTGTTGGGTGATACCGGATCCGGAGGCGCGGTTCTTCTCGCCGTCGCCGTCGTCCCCCCCGAAGCAGCCGGCGAGCGATATCGCCGCCACCACCGCCACGGACGCCCGAACCCCGGCCCCCCTACTGCCGTACATCCAACTCCCCCTTGGGTGCACCGTGTCGTAAGCCCCAATCCTGGCATAAATCCCGTCTCGCCCACGAGGTCGTCACAGCCTTGGCCAGGTGCTGTCGACTCCTGATCACGATGGGGGGACGACACGTCCGGACAGGGGCGGAAACCGCTCGTACGGCCCCGCGGAGCACCGATCGGAGCGAGCGGCTTCCGCCTCAACTCCTCATCTCTGCCGCCACCATGACGCCCAGTCACGGGCGTCGGGCCCGGCATCGGCCGACCTCTGGCCGGTGGCGCCCACGCGCTCCGGAATCGCAGGGGTACGGCCCCGGCCCCTCGACGCCCCCGGCCTCTCGTGCCCCGGGTCCTCCGCGTCGCAAGCCTCCCGTGCCGGCGCCGGGTCACTCCCGCGGCCCCTCAAGGTGCCGCACCCTTCAGGCGCCCCGTACCCCTCAAGGTCCCGTTCCGCTCAGGTACGCGGAGACGACGACGTTCGCCGTGTAGGTGCGGGTCGCCTTGTCGAAGGTGCCGCCGCAGGTGACGAGACGGAGTTCGGCGCGCCCCGACTGCCGTACGCCGTAGACCCGTTCGGCGTCGAAGTCGTCGCGGCCGATGACCTGGACGTCGTCCACGGTGAACTCGGCGATCCTGCCGTCGCTGCGGGTGACCCGGATCTTCTCGCCGACGCTCAGCGCGCTCAGCTTGTAGAAGACGGCGGGCCGGGTCTCGGTGTCGACGTGTCCGACGAACAGCGCGGCGCCCGTCGCCCCCGGCCGCGCACCGCCCGCGTACCAGCCGACGACGCCCGGCTGACCGTAGGAGGGCGGTTCGATCGCCCCGTCGCGGTCGAGGCCGCGCGCCACGACCGGCGCCTGTACGCCCATCGCGGGGATGTCCAGCCGCTGCGGCCGCGCGTCTCGCAACGGCTGTGCGGCGGGCGGCAGTTCGGCCTGGGCGGGGCGCCCGACCGCCGCAACGTCACCGGTGGTGGGCGCGGACTCGCCCGCACGTACGTCGGTGATCTCGCGGCCCCACAGCCACAGACCGAGCAGCAGCACGGCCCAGACGACACCGGCGACGACGCGGCCGGTTCCGCCGCCCGACCGGCTTCCGGCGATCGCCCCGAGCGTGCTCCCGTCGTCGGAGTAGTCCCGTCTCGACACGGCGACCCCTACTCCGTACCGCGGCCGCGGCTGCGGCGCGCGCCCCGCGCCACGACCACCGCCGCCGCGACCCCCGCGAGGACCAGGCCGACCACCGCGTGGCGGGCGCCTGGACCGGCGTGCCGGGCGTCGTCCATGGAGCTGGCCGGGTCGGCCGAGCCCCGCGCGTCCACCGGCCCGGCAGCCACGAGCCGTTCCGCGGCTCCGCCGCCGCCCGCGCGCACGGGGGCGACCGGGGAGGCGGGGGACGTGGGCCGCCGGGGGGATTCGGACTCGGTGCCCGGCGGCCTGAGGGCCGAGGGGCCGGCGGCTTCGGGCCTGCCGTCGCCCACCTTGACGGTCCCTCTGATCCGGTCCGCGGCCACTTCGCCGGCGCAGGTGAGCCGCACCTCGTAGGTGCCGGGTTCGAGCGAGGACCGTACGCGGGTCTCTCCGGCGAGTGTGCCGAGGCCCTCGGCGCCGGTCCGGGTGAGCAGCGCGTCCGCGACGAACGCCTCCGAGACGGCCGTCGCGGTCCTCCCCCCGCAGCCCGTGGCCCGCACCCGGATGTCGCTGCCGGGTGACGGCGAGGCCGGTACCACCGAGACGTTTCCCGGGTCGGCCGCGAGGGCCGGGGGCGCCGACGCGGTCAGTGCGGCGGCGACCACCGCACCGGCACAGAAAGTGACTCGTGGTGAGCCCATGGTGAACCTCCAGACACCCTGAGACTCCCCCGCCGCCCGCCGGGCCGCACCCGGGAGGGGGCCGGGACTGCTCCGTACGGGTGTCCGGGGGTTTATCCGGTGGCCGGAGTCGCGCTCCGGTTGCCGGAGTCGCGTTCAGATGGCCCGAGTCGTGTTCAGATGGCCCGAGTCGTGTTCAGATGCGGTCGACCAGGTCCGCGATCGAGTTCACGACCTTCGACGGGCGGTACGGGAACTTCTCGATCTGCTCCGGGGTCGTCAGGCCGGTGAGGACGAGGTAGGTCTGCATCCCGGCCTCGATGCCCGCGAGGACGTCGGTGTCCATGCGGTCGCCGATCATCGCGCTGGTCTCGGAGTGCGCGCCGATCGTGTTCAGGCCGGTGCGCATCATCAGGGGGTTGGGCTTGCCCGCGAAGTACGGCTGCTTCCCGGTCGCCTTGGTGATCAGCGCGGCCACGGCCCCGGTCGCGGGCAGCGCGCCCTCGGCGGAGGGGCCGGTCTCGTCCGGGTTGGTGGCGATGAACCGGGCGCCGTCGTTGATCAGCCGGACCGCCTTCGTCATGGCCTCGAAGGAGTACGTGCGGGTCTCGCCGAGGACCACGTAGTCGGGCTCGTGGTCGGTGAGGACGTACCCGATGTCGTGCAGAGCGGTCGTCAGTCCGGCCTCGCCGATGACGTACGCCGTACCGCCGGGCCGCTGGTCGTCGAGGAACTGGGCGGTGGCGAGGGCGGAGGTCCAGATGTTCTCCACGGGCACGTCCAGGCCCATGCGGGAGAGACGGGCGTGCAGGTCGCGCGGGGTGTAGATCGAGTTGTTGGTGAGCACCAGGAAGGGGCGCCCGGACTCGCGCAGCTTCTTGATGAAGGCATCGGCGCCGGGGATCGGCACGCCCTCGTGGATGAGCACACCGTCCATGTCGGTGAGCCACGACTCGATGGGCTTGCGCTCTGCCATGTGCGATCTCCTGCCGGCCTGTGCTGATTCCCGCGTACGTCCGTACACCCGTACGTCCGGGCCCGCCCCAACCCTAGTGAGGCCTGGCCGAAAAGAGGAGGCCGATCTTGGCCGCTGAGACCACGCTCATCAGGTCAGGGGGATGGGTCCGGCTCGCAGGCGTCGGGCCGCGTCCCGGGGTCAGCCTGCCCGCCTGCGGACCGCCGCGACCAACAGCCCGCCGGCGGACAGGAGCAGCAGTCCGGTCACGTACGGCAGCGCCGCGCGCACACCCGACGCGGCCAGCTCGCCCGGGCGCTCCTCGGGGTACGGCCGCGGCTCGCCGCGTACGACGCCGCCGCCCTCCTTCGCGGGCCCGCCGCCGTCCCGGCCGTTCTGCCGCTCCTTACCCTGCTCCTGCTCCTGCCCCTGCTCGCTCCCGTCCCCTTCCTCGCCGTCGGTGATCCGGAAGCGGTAGTCGCCGGACTCCCCGACCCACTCGCTGTCGTCGCCGCGCCGCTCGACCACGGCCGCGTTGGCCACGACGTCGTTCGGTACGACCGCGTCGGAAGTGAGGGAGAGACGGACCCGGACGGTGAGGGTGCGGCCGGCGGGCACGGTGAAGCCGGTTCCGTCTCCGCCGAGGACCCCGACCAGTTCGTCGGAGTCGGTCCGCTCGAAGGTCACCGGCCGGGGTGCCGTGTCCTCGGCGTCCGCGTAGTACTCCAGCTGCGGCTGCGTCCGCTTCAGCGTGCGCGCGGCGTCCACCAGCACGACCACCGGGTGGATGTTCCCGCAGGTCCGGGTGGTGGTGTTGGTCAGCTCCAGCGCCCAGTCGTGGAAGCCGCCGCCGGCGACATAGGTGGCGGGCCCGCCACGGATCCGGGTCCGGAGGGGAAAGGCTCCCCTGTCGGCACCGGCACACGTGGGCCGCCGGTCGTCCGGCACCGCGCGCGCGGGCCCACCGGGAACGGGGACGCTGCCGAGCGCCACCGCGGGACCACTGACGAGGACGGCTGCGCCGACAAGGACAAGGGCGGTCAGACAGGTAGACGGTCGCATGAACACATGACCATGCCATCTACTTGCGCGGGGAAGCGCCGCCACGCCCTGGGGCGACGGGGTTCGGGGCCAAGTCCGCTCGATCAGCGGAGTCACAGGGGATCGGCCCCTGGATTCCCCTGGATTCCCCTGGACGCCGCTGGAACCCCTGGACGCCGCTCACGGCAGCACCGGCTTTCGGGGCGCGGGGACCTGGGCGGGGACCTGCGCGGGGACCTGCCCGAGCAACCACACCCGACCCGCACCCGCCCACCAGGCCCCCGACCACCACCCCTCACCTCACCCGTCGCCTCACCCGTCATCACGCCCGAACAGCGGCGCCAGCAGCAGCTGAGCCGCCCCCTCCGCAACCCCGGACGCCCCACCCCCCACCACCCGAACCGGAACCGCCGGATCCTCTCCCTGCCGCCGAGCCCACTCGTCGAGCACGAACCCCACCCCCCGCACGAACGCGTCGGGCCACGCCTCGACCGTGCGCCCGCCCAGCAGCACCAGCTCGATGTCGAGCAGCCCCACGAGATTCGCGACCCCCGCACCGAGCACCCGCGCGGCCTCGTCCACGTCCCCGCGCCCCACCGCCGCGAGGCACAGCGCCTCGATGCACCCTCGGTTCCCGCACTCGCACAGCGGCCCGTCCAGCTGGACGACCTGGTGCCCGAACTCGCCGGCCCGGGTCCGCGCTCCCCGGTGCACCGCCCCGTCGATCACGAGCCCCGCCCCCAGCCCCGTACCGAGGTGCAGGTAGGCGAAGGACCCGTGCGCCCCGGCGATCGCCGCGAGCCCCAGCGCCGCCGCGTTGGTGTCCTTGTCGACCACCACCGGCATCCCCAGCCTCCGCACCAGCGCCGCCCGCAGCGGAAACCCGTCCCACTCCGGGAACCCGGTGACCCGGTGCAGCACGCCGTGCAGATGGTCGAGGGGGCCGGGCAGGGCGACGCCGACGCCGAGGACAGGCAGGAGCGAGGAGCCGTGGGAATCGCCGTCGGGGCCCTCCGACGCCGCCGGACGCCCCTCGCTCGCCTCCGCCAGCAGCGCCTCCACCTCACGGGCCGCGCCCTCGACCACGGCGTCCGCCCCGGCCCCGAGGTTCAGCTCCGCCTGCCGCTCCCCGACCACCGTGCCGGTCAGGTCGCACAGGACGGCCGTCAGCTCGTCGCGGTCGAGGTGGAGACCGACCGCGTGCCCGGCGTCGGGCACGAGCCGCAGCACGGTACGCGGCTTGCCCCCGGTGGAGGCCCGGTACCCCGCCTCCGTCAGGAGCCCGTCCGCCCGCAGCCGGGCGGTGATCTTGCTGACGGCCTGAGGGGTGAGCCCCGTCCGCTCGGCCAGCTCCAGCCGGCTTATCCCGGCCGTCCCGGCGCCGCGCAGCAGGTCCAGGACCAGCGCGCCGTTGTGGCTGCGCAGGGCGAGCAGATTCACACCCGTCACCCCTGGGGGACGGCCCCCGTTGCCCAGGCCGCCGCCCGCACCACCACCGTTGCCGATCCCGTTGCCGATCCCGTTGCCGTTCACCCTTCCATTGTCCCTCGTGCTTGCACTTTGGCAACAGCGTTGCTTAAGTGGACGGCATGACAGGCACCAGCACAGGCAGAACCCCTCGCGTCGCGCTCGTCGGCTACGGCCTCGCCGGCTCCGTCTTCCACGCCCCGCTGATCGCCGCGACGGAAGGCCTGGCCCTCGACACGGTCGTCACATCGAACCCGGAGCGGCGGGCCCAGGCCCGCGCCGAGTTCCCGGAAGTGCGGTTCGCGGTCACGGCCGACGAGCTGTGGGGCCGGGCGGACGAGCTGGACCTGGTCGTCGTCGCCTCCCCGAACAAGACGCATGTCCCCGTGGCCACCGCCGCCCTGGAGGCGGGCCTCGCGGTCGTCGTCGACAAGCCCGTCGCCGGTACGGCGGCCGAGGCGCGCGAGCTGGCCGCCCTCGCGGACTCCCGCGGCCTACTCCTGTCCGTCTTCCAGAACCGCCGCTGGGACAACGACTTCCTCACCCTGCGAGGGCTCCTCGCCGACGGCGAACTGGGCGAGGTCCGCCGCTTCGAGTCCCGCTTCGAACGCTGGCGCCCCCAACTGAAGGGCGGCTGGCGCGAGTCCGGCGACCCCGCAGAGATCGGAGGTCTCCTCTACGACCTGGGCAGCCACGTCGTCGACCAGGCCCTCGCCCTCTTCGGCCCCGCCACCCTCGTGTACGCAGAGTCCGACCTGCGTCGCCCCGGCGCCGAGACGGACGACGACACGTTCATCGCCGTCACCCACGCGAACGGCGTCCGCTCCCACTTCTACGCCTCCGCCGTCACCCCCCAACTCGGCCCGCGCTTCCGCGTGCTGGGCTCCGAGGCGGGCTACGTCAAGTACGGCCTCGACCCCCAGGAAGCGGCCCTCCGCGAGGGCGAGCGCCCCGTCCCCGGCGCCGACTGGGGCCAGGAGCCCGAGGACCTCTGGGGCCGCGTCGGCGCCGGCGACTCCCCCCTGACCGGCGGCGGCCGCCCCGTCCCGACCCTCCCCGGCGACTACCCCGCGTACTACGCGGCCGTGGCCGCCGCCCTGCGCGGCGCCGGCGAGAACCCGGTGACGGCGTACGAGGCGGCCGCCGCGTTGGACGTACTGGAGGCGGCGCGCAGGTCGGCGCGCGAGGGCGTGGCGGTGCGACTGTGACGACCACCGGCCCCACCTCTCCCGCGACCCCGGCCCCCGTCCCTGCCCCTGTCCCGGTCCCTGCCCCTGTCCCTGTCCCGGTCCCGACGATCGAGGAACTCGAAGCCCAGGAACGCCGCCTGGTGCTCCCCCGGTTCACGCACGACGACGCCTGGGCGCTGGGTTCCCTGCTGGTGGAGCTGGCCCGCGAGTGCGAGGCCCCGGTCGCCATCGACGTCCGACGCGGCCCCCAGCAGCTGTTCCACGCGGCCCTGCCCGGCTCGACCCCGGACAACGACGCCTGGATCGACCGCAAACGCAGGGTCGTGGAGCGCTACGCCGCCTCCTCCTACCTCGTCGGCGCCCGCTTCCGGGCCAAGGGCACGACCTTCGAGGACTCCTCCCACCTGGACCCCGACCGGTACGCCGCCCACGGCGGTTCCTTCCCGCTGACGGTGGAAGGAGCAGGAGTGATCGGCACGGTGACCGTCTCGGGCCTGCCCCAACTGGAGGACCACGCCATGGTGGTGAAGGCGCTGGAACAGTTCCTGGGCACGCTGTAACACCGGCCGGGCCCCGCGCCCCTTCAGATCAGGGGCGCGGGGAACTGCGCAGTGGGGGCGCGTGACACCCCGCGCTCAGGGCCCCGAGGACTGCGGGCTTTCGGGGGCGCGAGGAGCTGGAGGGTTCCCTGAAAACGCAGGGAACCGCAGGCTTTTCAGGGGCGCGGGGAACTGCGCGACAAGCCACGACGCACCCGCAGCCGCCAACGAACCGCAGCCCCCGCCCCTCACGCGCGCCCCAACCGCAGCCTCACCCCTCACCCATCCAGGAACGTCTGCCTCTGCCGCCCGAGCCCGTCGATCTCCAGCTCGACCACATCGCCCGCCCGAAGGAACGGCTTGGGGTCGGGCTCCCCCAGCGCCACCCCCGCCGGCGTCCCCGTGTTGATGACATCCCCGGGGTAGAGCGTCATGAACTGACTGACGTACCGCACGACCTCACTCACCGCGAAGATCTGCTCCCCGGTCGTCCCGTCCTGCTTCAACTCCCCGTTGACCCAGAGCCGAAGCCCCAGCTTCTGCGGATCGGGAACCTCGTCCGCGGTCACCAGCCACGGCCCCAGCGGATTGAACGTCTCGCAGTTCTTGCCCTTGTCCCACGTGCCGCCGCGCTCCAGCTGGAACTCCCGCTCGGACACGTCGTGCGACACCGCGTACCCGGCGACATGCGCGAGCGCCGCCTCACGCGACTCGACGTACCGTGCCGTACGCCCGATCACGACCGCCAGCTCGACCTCCCAGTCGGTCTTGGTCGACCCGCGCGGCACGAGCACCGTGTCGTGGGGCCCGACCACGGTGTCCGCCGCCTTGAAGAAGATCACCGGCTCGGCGGGCGGCTCGGCCCCCGTCTCGCGCGCGTGGTCGTGGTAGTTGAGCCCGATGCAGACGATCTTGCCGATACGGGCGAGCGGCGGCCCGACGCGCAGCCCCGCCGCGGGCAGGACGGGCAGCTCACCGCTCTCGGCGGCGGCCCTGACCCGCCCGAGCGCCTCCTCGTCCGCGAGCAGCGCGCCGTCGATGTCCGGGACGACGCCCGACAGGTCCCGCAGGACTCCCTCGCCGTCGAGCAGCGCGGGCCGCTCCGCACCCGCCGTACCGACTCGCAGCAGCTTCATGATGGCCATCTCCCTCGGTCGTCCGCCGCCCGACCGATGGGTGCAGCCATCGGAGGACTGGTCGATCGTCCAAGGTCACGGTCCACTCCGCAATACCCGGTTCACGTAGTGGACCGCCCTGCTCGCCCGGCTCGTGACAGCCCGTCCCCGCCCGCCGCCCGCTACTGCGCCGTGGCGGTCGACGAGGCACCGGTGCCGGTACCCGCCGCGGCCCCGGCCGCCGCCGTGGGCAAGGGGTAGAGCAGCGCCCGCTCCACCGCGCTCCACGTCGTACTGGTCACCACGTACAGCGCGGCCGCCAGCGGCACCACCGCCACGCTGAGCAGCGTGAAGAAGGACATGAACGGCATGAACTTGCTGACGGCCCCCATGCTCGCCGCCATCCCGGGCAGCTGCTCGTCCGACCCCGTCGGCAGGCCGGCCGTACCCGCCGCCATCATCCGCTTCGTACGGCGGAAGTTGAAGGTCGCGACCCCCGCGACGATCACGAAGAGGCCGACGTAGACGAGCCCCTGCGGCCCGAGCACACCGCCGTCGCCGAGCGCGTCGTGCCAGCGGTCGCCGAGCGGGGCCGCGAAGAGCTTGTGGGTGAGGAGGGCGTTGGCCTCGCCGCCGATCGTCCGGTTGGAGAAGAGGTGGTAGAGGAGGAAGAAGGCGGGCAGCTGGCAGAGGCTGGGCAGGCAGCCGGACAGCGGCGACACCTTCTCCTTGGTGTGCAGCTCCAGCATGGCCTTCTGCAGCTTCTCCGGGTTCTTCGCGTGCTTCTTCCGCAGCTCCGCGATCTGCGGCTGCAGGGCGATCCGGGCCCGCTGCCCCCGCGCCGCCGCCCGGGACAGGGGGTGCACGAGCAGTCGTACGAGGGCCGTGAACAGGACGATCGCGAAGGCCGTCGCGGAGGCGTGGAACAGCGGCTGGAGCAGATCGGCGAGGTGTCCGACGAGGTCGGCGAAAACGGACATGGGTGGGAGCCCTCCAGGGGGTCTCGTCGTGCCAGGGACCCGTCCGTCCGGGACGGACCGGGGTCAGGAACCGGCGCGACGGCCCGCGCGAGGAGCACGTGCCTTCGAAGAGGGGGCGTGCCCTACGCGGTGGCCGTCAGGAGGGCGTGTCCGGGCGCCCGGGGCCGCGTACGGCCGCGTGCGTCGGGATCGCGTTGGGGCAGGAACGCCGTACGGCGCTCACGGTCCCGTATGGCCGTCCGTACGCGCGTACGAGGCACGACGGGGGCGCAGCGTGAGGCGATCACCGCACAGGCGGCGAACGCGGACCCGGCGGCGGCGGTCGCGGCGAAGGCGACGGCCGCGGAGAGCGTGCCGCTGTCGAGGACGGCGACCTCGAAGAGGAACAGCAGCAGCACGGCGGCGGGACGCAGGTCGATCCAGCTCCGGATCATCGCGCACCCCTTCCTGCTCCGTGCTCTGGTTGCCACACCGCGCTCTGTCGCACACATGCTCTCATCTGAGCCGCACCGAGCGCAGCTTCCCCCAGACTACGAGGCGGTACGTCGAGGTGTACACGGGCGTGCAGGTGGTGAGCGTGAGGTAGTGGCCACGCTCGGCGTACCCGTACGACGGCCGCACATCACTGCGCGGGACGGGCCGCAGGACCCCGCGGTCGCCGGGCGCGGTCTGCGGGAGCGTCCGGTCGACGACGTAGGTGTGGACGGTGTCGCGGGTCTCGATGTGGACCTCGTCACCGGGCGCGAGCCGGTCGAGGTGGCGGAAGGGCTCGCCGTGGGTGTTGCGGTGCCCGGCCAGGGCGAGGTTGCCGGGCCGGCCCGGCTGCGCGGTCCCCGGGTAGTGCCCGACGTACCCGCTGTCGAGGACGTCCGCCCGGCCGACCCCCTCGGCGACGGGCACGCGGAGGTGAAGACGGGGGATGGCGAGGACGGCGTAGGCCCTGGCCGGGCGCTCCCGCTCCCCGCTTCTCTCCCACTCCCCGCCTCTCTCGCTCTCCCCGCCTCTCTCCTTCTTCCCGCTCCCCTCCGTGTCCGCGCCCCACTCCCTCTCCAGCGCGGCCACCTCGCGGGCCGCTCTCTCCTGGGCCTGCCGGTTGGTCCACCACAGCTGATGGGCGAGAAAGAGCAGGAGGACGAGCCCGAGGGTGACGGCAGCCTCGGCGGCGACCTGGAGCGCACGGGGGTGGGCGACTTTCATCTCCCCTTCTCACAACCCTTGAAAGAAATAGGAGAAAGCGCTGTCACACCTCTCGACAACCTCACCTTTCACCCCTGACTCTTCCGATGTCGCTACAGAGCAGTTGTCCCCACTGATGTCCCCCTGAGCAGTTCGGAAGGTGGCCGGCCCCCCAGCCCCACCTTTCCCTCCCCTCGGCACCCGCATCCCCCGGAGCTGACATGACTGCATCCCCCGAGCCCACGAACGAGCGGACGAGACCGGCCGCGCAGACCCCGACGCCCGGACGCCCCCCGGCCGCCTTCGGCCGCAGAGCCCTCCTCGCCGCGGCCGGCGGCGCGGTGGTCGGCACGGCCCTCGGCACCGGCACGGCCCACGCGGACGCGACCATCGCCGTCAACCCGGCCACCAAGTACGGCACCTGGGAGGGCTGGGGCACCTCCCTGGCCTGGTGGGCCAACGTCTTCGGAGCCCGGGACGACTTCGCCGACCTGTGGTTCACCACCAAGACGACGACGTACAACGGCACGGCCCTGCCCGGCCTGGGCATGAACATCGCCCGCTACAACCTCGGCGCGTGCAGCTCGAACTCCATCGACGGCGAGTCGATGGTGAAGTCCCCCAACATCCCCGCGTTCAAGCAGATCGAGGGCTTCTGGCAGGACTACACCAACGAGAACCCGACCTCCTCGGCCTGGAAGTGGACGGCGGACCCGAACCAGCGCGCGGCCCTGACGAAGGCGGTGGCGCGCGGGGCGACGACGGAACTCTTCGCCAACTCCCCCATGTGGTGGATGTGTTCGAACCACAACCCCTCGGGCGCCTCCGGTGGCGGCAACAACCTCCAGACCTGGAACTACCGCCAGCACGCCTCCCACCTCGCGGCGGTGGCCCTCTACGCCAAGAACAACTGGGGCGTGAACTTCGCGACGGTCGACCCGTTCAACGAACCGGCGTCCACCTGGTGGACGGCGACCGGCACCCAGGAGGGCTGCCACATGGACCCGGCGGTCCAGGCCGCCGTACTCCCGTACATGCGCAGCGAGTTGGACGCGCGCGGGTTGAACTCGGTCCGTATCTCGGCCTCCGACGAGACCAACTACGACACGGCCCGCTCGACCTGGAACTCCTTCAACTCCGCCACGAAGGCCCTGGTCAGCCAGGTGAACGTACACGGCTACCAGGGCGCGAACGGCCGCCGCGACCTCCTCTACACGGACGTGGTCACCACCGCCGGCAAGAAGCTCTGGAACTCGGAGACGGGCGACAGCGACGGCACGGGCTGGACCCTCGCGCGGAACCTCTGTTACGACTTCCGCTGGCTGCACCCCACGGCCTGGGTCTACTGGCAGGTGATGGACCCGACGGCGGGCTGGGCGATGATCGCGTACGACCAGAACACCCTCCAGCCCACGACGGTCCAGACCAAGTACTACGTGATGGCCCAGTTCAGCCGCCACATCCGCCCGGGAATGACGATCCTGGACACGGGCTCCAGCTTCACGGCGGCGGCGTACGACGCGGCGGCCAAGCGCCTGGTGATCGTGGCGATCAACACCGCCTCCTCCGCCCAGACCTTCACCTTCAACCTCGCGAACTTCACGACGGTGACGGGCGGCGCGAACGGCCTGGTCCCCCGCTGGAACACCCACACCTCGGGCGGCACCGACCGCTACCGCGCGTACTCGGACACGCGCCTGAGCGGCAAGACGGTGGCGGTGCCGTTCGCGGCGGGCGCGGTGCAGACACTGCAGATCGACGGGGTGACGATCTAGAAGGACCGGCGCGCGGGCCGGAGGGCGCCGGCCCCCGGTCCGCACGCCACAGCCCCATGTCCAGGAGAGATCCGAAGGCAAAGGAGGGGAGGTGGGAGGGAACGCGCCCCTGGCCCGCTCCCTCCCACCTCAGCCCGTACCTCACCTCCATCCCCCTACCTCCCCCACGGGCAGTACGGTGTCGTCCATGCGCCCCGACACGCCTGCCGAGAACGTCGACCACAACGCCGAAGCGGCACGCCTGGAGCGGACCGCCGACCTCTACCCCGAGGACGCCGAGCACCTCCTCCTCCAGGCCGCCGCCCACCGCGAACTCTCCGGCGACCGCCCCACGGCGACAGCCCTCTACGACCGCCTGCTGTCCTCCTCCACGCCCCTGGACAACCCCCACCTCGTACGAGCGCTGAAAGCGTCCAACCTCTGGGAGTACGGCCACGAGGCGGAGGCCCGCGCAATCATCGACGGCGTCCGCGCGGCGGCCCCCCGCGACCCGGCCCCCTGGGTGATCGTCGCCGAGGCCCTGGAGGCCCACGACGAGCTGGAGGCGGCCCAGGACACGTTCACCGCGGCCGTGACCCTCCTGCTGACGGACGTCCCGGAGCCCCCGTACGCGACCCGCGCCCTGCTGTTCGGCCGCCACCGGGTGCGCCGCATGCTGGGCTCGGCGCACGACGAGTGGGACGCCGTGGCGGACACCCAGCACTCCTCCTCGGTCTCCCTGGACGAGCTGCACGACCCCAAGCGCGTCTGGTCCCTGGGCTCGGACAACCCGGCGGAGCTCCAGGCCGAAATCTCCCGCCTGCGCGCGGAGTTGGGCGCCTACCGCGAGGCCCTCTCCCGCCCGTTCCCGGTGGCGGTCCTGCACTGGCCGGCCACCGAACTCTCGGAGCTGGTCTCGGCGTACCCGGGCCTGTCCGCGGAATACCCGTCCCACGAGGAACACCTCGCGACGATAGAGGCGTCCCTCCGCGAACTGTCGGCCTCCGGCACCCCGAACCTGGGCATCGTCACCGGCACGGTCCCGTCCTACGAGGCCTTCGCCGCCTCGGAGGGCTCGTCCCCGGCCGACGCGACACTGCTCCCGCAGTACGCGACGACGCTGGCGGCGCGGGGGTTGGCTGTGGAGTGGCCGCCGCAGCGGGGAAGCGTCTGCTGGTGCGGGTCGGGGCAGGCGTACGAGACGTGTCACGGCGCGTAGCCGCAACCACCCCCACTCACCGCAGGCCGCTGAGCAATCCCGGCGTGCTTGCGAGACGAGACCGCGCCAGGCACCCCGCTCCACAACCCCGTCGACCTCACCTCACCCAACCTGGACCACCCGCCCTTCCGGGCCGCTCGCTCGCTTCTCCCCCCGCGCTGGAGCGGCCCGGGTCAAGGGTGGCCCGCAGGGCCATCGCCGAAGGCGACGCGAAGCGCCCTTGAGGCGGGCGGCGGAAGCGCGACACTGCCAAGAAGCGAGCGGTCCAACGGCACCACGACAACACCGTCCCCACTCACACCGCCACCTCGATCACCAAGATCCGGAGCGGCTGTCACTCCGCTGTGATGGAATCGAGCTGCAACCGACCGGACCGAGCCGCGATCGTGAGGCACAGCCGCCTTGAGCACGATGAAGCCGTTGTCGCCCGCCGTCTCCGCACGCATGAGCAGACAGGTCAGCAAGGACACGGCCGCCGAACTGGCCGTTCGTCGCCTGCTCCACGCTGCCGGGCTGCGCTACCGCGTGGAGTACCCGGTTCCGGGGATGGCGCGACGCCGTATCGACGTGGCGTTCCCAGGGGCGAAGCTGGCGATCCTGATCGACGGATGCTTCTGGCACGGGTGCCCGGAGCACGCGACACACCCCAAGGCCAATGCGGAGTGGTGGCGCAACAAGCTGGACCGGAACATGGCTCGGGACCGGGAGACGACCGAGCATCTGGTCGCGGAGGGTTGGACGGTACTGCGGTTCTGGGAGCACGAAGCCCCTGAAGCAGTCGCCGTACAGGTGGTGGCCGCTGTGGAGCAACGGCGTGGAGAGAGAATGAGGGGGACAAAGGGATGAGCGGTCTGACCTTAGTTGATGTGTGTTCCGGTGCGGGTGGGCTCGCTCTCGGCCTTGAGCAGGCAGGGTTCGAGCCGCGTCTGCTTCTGGACGACGACGAGGTGGCCGTCACCACCCTGCAGACCAACCGGCCACAGTGGAACGTGCTCCACACGGACCTTCTGGACTTCGATCCGGCTGAGCACCCCGTGAGCCTCGACGTGGACCTCTTGTCGGCCGGCCTGCCGCGAGTCAGGTCGAGCGCGACCGCGGGACGGGCGGATTCGCAGGTGGAGGAGCGCCTGCTGAAGGCCGCGATCTATCTCGTCCACGCGATCAGCCCTCGTGCAGTACTCATCGAGAATGTCCCCGGTCTCGCCCACTCGGACGAGTATCAGGAGTTCCGGGAGTTCGCCCGAGCCGAACTGGCCCATCTGGGATACGAGTTCACCTGGCTGGTGGTCAACGCTGTCGATTTCGGTGTGCCGCAGAACCGCAAGCAGGGTGTGTTGGTGGCCATGAAGCGGGAACAAGCCGGAGTGTTCTGCCCGCCGGCACCCACCGTCCAGGAACCGACGACGGTCGGGATGGCACTGGCCGGTTCCATGGCCTCCCGCGGCTGGAAGGACGCCGCCCGGTGGACCGCGCAGGCGGACCGTCCCGCCCCGACGCTCGTCGGGGGCTCGCGCAACCGGGGCGGCGCGGACCTCGGACCGACTGGCGCCAAGAACACTTGGGCGACGATGGGCGTGAACGCGCACACGGTCGGCGATGTGATCCCCGGTCCCGATTTCGACTGGAACCCCGCGACGGGCCGCGACGGCATGGTGAAGATCACAGTCGAGCAGGCGGCTCTGCTCCAGGGATTTCCCGAGACCTGGGAGATCACCGGCCGGAAGACCGCCCGCTACCGCCAGGTCGGACAGGCGACACCGCCTCCTGTCGGGCGGGCGCTGGGGCATGCGCTCGTGGCAGCACTGAACGGGGGAGGATGATCTTCACGGCCGGCTACACTTCCGCATCATGACCAGCACGGCGTCCCAGCAGTCCATCCTCGACAAACCCTATGTCCTGGACCTCTTCGCGGGGCCCGGGGGCCTGGACGTCGCAGGGCATGCCCTCGACATCCCGAGTCTCGGGATCGAATGGGACAGAAGCGCGTGCCTCACGCGGTACGCGGCCGGGCTGGACACCCTGCACGCCGACGTGAGCGCAGTGCGTCGGGACGCCTTCGAGTCCCTGCCGCCGGAGATCAACGTGCTCGCCGGTGGCCCGCCGTGTCAGACGTACTCCGTGGCGGGCAAGGGATCCGGACGCAAGGCATTGGACGAGGTCAAGACGTTCATCGAGCGCCTGACGGCGGGTGAGTCCGACGAAGCCGTCGACAGGGGCCTGAGCGCCCTGCCCGACCCTCGAACCGCGATGGTGCTGGAGCCTCTCCGCTACGCGATTCAGGCGACCAGGAGTCCCCACAGGAACGGACGCCCCTACGACGTGATCGTCCTGGAGCAGGTCCCGGCGGTCATCGCACTCTGGGAGCACTACGCCACGGTGCTGAAGGACACCGGACTGCCCGACGGCACCAGGTACGACGTCACCGTCGGAGTCCTGTCCACCGAGACCTACGGGGTGCCCCAGACGCGCACCCGGGCCGTGCTGATCGCCCGGCGTGAAGGGCTCGGCCAACCGCCTGCCCTCCCGATCGCCACCCACCGCGCCTACGAGCCCAAGGCCTGGAACCGGCGCGAACTGTCGGCGGCTCAGGCTCGACAGCCGATGCTCGGCGAAGAGATCGAGGACGCCCAGGAGACGGACGACTCGGCCCTGCTTCCCTGGCGGTCGATGGGCGAGGTACTGGAGGAGCCCGTAGGGACGCACCCGGGGCGGGCCGTCCCCTTCCTGGTCCGTTCCAACTACGGCAGTTCCGGGAATCCCGGCCGGCGCGGAGTGCGCGGCGATCGGCAGCCTGCCACCACCGTCACCGGCCGCATCTCCCGCTTCGTAGTCTTCGAGCACCTGAACGAGGTCGTTCTGCGCGAGGGCCCGCGGTTCAGCATGAACGAGGCGGGGATGCTACAGAGCTTTCCTCCGGACTATCCCTGGTCCGGCACCGCACAGGCTCAACAGGTGGGCAACGCGGTACCGCCCTTGTTCGGTACACACCTGCTGAGTGCCGCGCTCGGTCTACCGGCACCGGACGCCGATGTGCTGCGCAAACCTTGGCAGTCCGCCACCGAGAGTCAGCGGGCCAAGCTGCGCAGCCATGGCTGCGGGAACTCCGACGCCTGCACCGACCGGTGTCCTCGGCCGGAGGACCAGAACCCCGCAGGCTCCAAGCCTCCGGTCACGGATGTGAGCCCGACCATCAGTGGGCCACGTCGTCCGGACACACTCGTCAGTCCTGGTTCTTCCTCCCTCTGACCGGAGCCGTCTCGAAGAGTTCCGCGAAGTAGGCGGTGAGCACGGTCACGGAGTCCTCCGGCGCGGGATCCTCGTCGGGCCCTTGGGGGAGGCTGTGCCGGCTCACCGGGTCGGCGGACTCTGCGCCCGCGACCCAGTCCCGCATTCGACTGGGGTCCCTGGGGTCGTCCGGCCCCAGAACGTCGTAGATCAGAGTTGCGCCGGCCGCGTTGATCGCAACACTGAGGCCGTTGAAATCCCGCCCCTTGGTGATCTGGCCGTCCTTCAGCAGACGGACGATGGCCTGAGCTGTGGGCCGATGGTCGATCAGTCCGAGCCGGTGAGTGTTGTGAATGATGTCCTGATTCGCGCAGGCCACCTCGACCGGCTCGTAGTCCGGGCCGTTCCGGAAGAGTTCGGCCGCCCACCAGAGACGGGAGAAGCATTGGCGATCCGCCGCGCCGCGGAATCTCTCGAGGGCGATCCGCCTCTCGGGTTTCTTCGCCGTGGGCTCCGAGAGGTGCCGCCAGGCGACGTAGTCGGGGGCCACGGCGAGGGCCAGGTGGTTCCACAGACGCTTGTCCGCGGCCTCCCGTCGTGTCAGCCGCAGGGTCGCGTGGAGCCGTGGGGCGAGCCAGGCGTCGGCCCGCGTGCGGTCCTCCCGGAACTCGAACATGACGTCCTCGACCAGACTGCGGAGCGGCTCCACCGCCCATCGGGCGTCGTCATCGGGCAGCGGCTCGACGACTTTCGTCAGGTCGATGCCGCCGTGTACCTGTTCGCCGCTGATCAACTGCTCGGTGAGAAACGGATCCATCGCTGCGGCGGCGAGCAGCCCCAGTCGCTCCGGCACGTGGTTCGGTCGGGTGATCATGCCTCACCTGCTCGGTTCATCTGCTCCAGGCCTCGGATGACGAATCCGAGGGCTCGGCGGGCTTCGGCACGGCGGATCGCCGCGTAGTGAATGCGGGTCTGGAGTTCCGGCCAGCCGGACTCTCCGGTTCGCCTGCGGTGGACCTGGCGCAGCGCCTCCTCGACGTGTACGCCGGGCACCACGTCCGGGAGCATCTCCCGCAGCACCTCGCCCTGCCAGTCGGTCGGGAAGACCGGACCGCCGTCGGGGTCCACCTCTAGGTCACCGACCGCTGCGTGAAACACCGCGGTCCAGACATCGGTGGCCATCTGGGCGACCAGGAGATCACGCACCTTGCTCTCGACTCCTGAACCGCCACTGTGCAGAAGGTCCATGACGTCTTCGACATCGGTATTGACCCACACGGTGGGGACACGGGCCGCGGGGTCCACGACCCACGGGGCGTCGCCGTAGGCCCGAAGCCATTCCCGGGCACTCTTCTGGAAAGAGGCTTTCTGGACTTCCAGTTGGAGCCCGCGGACGGGTTCCTCGGAGACCGTGTCGACGATCCAGTGCCGATCGGTCTCGGCGATGGCCCTACCGCGAACGCCGTCCACGGTGCCTACGGCATGGACGGCCAGCGAGGCCCGCCCCGCGTGGTCGTCGCGGAAGACCTCCAACGAGCCGGACCAGTCACGGCCGTCCTCGGTGTCCCGGCCCAGCCGTGCGGAAGTCCGGACATTGGTCTCACCGTCGGTTAGTACGGCGAGGACCTCCAGGTCGGACCACGCGGCGTCCGGCGCGTTGGCCCCGGGGGGCAGGGTCGCCGACAGTCCGATCACGGCGCTCACCCAGTCATCATGGCCCGCGACACCGAGAGCCACGGTCTGCTGTTGCGTGGAGTACGCGGTGGTCTCCAGCTGATCGCGGGTGCCGTTCAGGAGCTTGATCGACACGGAGGTCACCCTGAGCGAGACCGGTCGGTTGAGTCGCTTGTAGGGGTAGATCTTCACGCTGTCATTCCCCCTTGCCGGCGCGGAGTTCGACGACGAGGCGGCTGAGCGTGGTCCGCACCGGATGACTCGACACGTCGGTGGCCCCCCGGAACTTCGCGCGACGAGTCCCCGGCGGGAAGTAGAGGACCCCGTCCTGCACCTCGCAGCCTTCGAGCGCGTCGAGTTCGGCCCAGTCCAGTCGTGGGCGTCCTCCGGAGCGCACGTCGAGTTGCGCGATCGGGACCATCGGGGTGATCTCGTCGCCTCGCGGGATGGTCACCTCGGCAGTGATCTGCCACTCCCCTGTGTCGCCGACCGCCGCGTCCAGGCCGTCGAGTACGGGGATCACCGGCCCGGTGGGCGCCTTGGCCTGAGGCTTGGTGCGCACGGTCAGCGCCTTGCGAAGGGCTTCACCTCCCTCGGCGCGCGTACGGCGCGGACGGGCCACGATCTCCTTGACCGCGCTGTTCAACTCGCTGGTCAACGCGTTGATCCGTCGATACGCGGACGGGGACCAGCGCAGTGTCAACTCCTCGGTCTGCCCCCATCGGTCGTGCTCGGGGGGTTCCGCGGCGCGCAGGAAATCCTCGGCCTCATGTGCGAAAGCAACCGCGTCCCCGGCGGCCTCGCCCACCAGGAGGACTGCTTGGAAGGGGTTGGTCCCGACCGGCAGACCCGGCACGCCGGCCTTCTTGACGGTCATACGGTTGCCACGCAGGGAGTGCACCTGGTTCTTGTCCCCGTCCAGGTCCTCTGCCTCGGTGACCAGAAGGACCGCTGGGTGCGTGCCGAGAGTTCCCCGACCGCCTCCGGAGAGCGGCAGCTTCAGGGGGACGCTGCGTGCGGCCACCTGGCCGGCCTCGGTGAGCCGCTCGACGGTGGCACCCTCGTAATGCGCTCGTAGGGCACGGGCCCGGGAAGGCTGTTCGCGAGTGGGATCAACCTGCTCCTCGGGGACGACGACCTCACCGTTGCGCAGGGAGCGGACCGAGGCCTCCAGCAGCGGGAGCCTGCTGCCGCCCCCGGTCATCGCTGCCCAGAAGTCCCGCCCCAGCGCGGCGACCAGGCGACGGTGCATCTTCTTGAGGTCGCGGGTGTCCTCGTGTTCGTCACCCTGGTCCAGGTCGTCGTCGGGCCCGAACTCGTACGCCCTCTCGTCGAGGCTGGCGACATCGTGCGCGCCGACGACGAGGAAGGAGGTGCCGGGCTCGTCTCTGTCGCGCGTGAGGTGCAGACGGGTGACGGTCTCCTCGTCCGCCCACCACGAGCGGACGACTTCGGCCCCCTGTGACTCGGGGTCGGGACGTCCGAACCAGGCGGGCCCGGCGTAGTCTTTTCCGTCGACCCTTCGCCAGGGCAGTTCAAGACGCCCGATGACCCGTCGTTCCGTGCGTCCCTCGTGCGGCACCGACAGGGTGGAGTTGATGAGCACGAGTCCCAAGGCGCTCGTGGCCCAGAGGGTAGCCTTGCCCAGGCCGTACGAACCGCCCGCGCCCTGACTCGACTTCAGGCTCTCCAGCTGTCGCCTGACCACGGCCGCGAACTTGCCGTCCCCGTAGTCGTCGCCGGTGAGCCCGGAGGCGTTGTAGTCGTCGATGCGGAGCAGGAGCAGACGCCCCTTCTCGTACATGTCACGGACACCGGCGTCCACGACGCGACCGACCTTCTGGCTGCCCGCGCCGTCGGAGACGGCGGAGTAGTGAGGGAACAGATCGTTCCAGAGAATCGCCTCACGGAAGTCGTCGAGCGCCTCCCCGGTCAGCTCGTGCAGGGTGTAGCGGACCTTGACCGGCCTGCCGTTCTCGGTGAGGCGTTCGTCGAGGCTGTTCTGGCAGGTCTCCCGAGCGAGCACCTGTACATCGGCGTCGAAGGCGAACGCCGCGGCGTTGCCGAGGTCGCGGCCGCCGTCGGGGTAGCCCGGGCGGTGGTACCAGGTGATCGGCAGTCCGGCCTGGGTGTCGGTGGTACGGGTGTGGACCGTGCCGAGGTCCGTACCGAGCGCCTTGGCGATGTCGGCCATGACCGTGGGGCGGGGCGTCGACCTGCCTGTGATCCACGCCGAGACGGCCGCTCGTGTCAGCTGTAGTTCTTCGGCCAACTCGGCCTGGTTCTTGCCCGCGAGCTTGAGCTGCCGGGCCAGCCAGGGCCCGAACTCCTCACCTGTCTCCACGTGCAACCTGCTCCTTCCTCGGAGCCGCAGGCGGGGCGCCTGTGACGAACAGGAGGCTAATTTGACGCGACTGCGACTGTCAACTGACGGTTGATTGCACCTCGGACTCTTCACGCTCAGATCACTCTTCCTTTATGGCACCAATTGCCCCCACCTAGCCCCTTTTGTCTAACTTTCGAAGCATCGGGCAGCCCCTTCCGGGCCGACTGAAATCCTATTGACGGAAGCCGCGCGGACCGGATAGGGTTTGAACCCAGGCCTCGTCCGTCTCTCCACAAGAGAAGACAGTCGATTGATATCCAGAGCTCTGTCCATCGCCAGATTTCTCGCGCCTGAAGCAACTCCATAATCGCCGCCGATCAGCACTCACCCAACGCACTGGCGGAACACCATACGGACCCGCTACCGTGGAATTCCAGTAAGCGTCTCGAACGAGAAAGAGCAACTCATCCACGGGTTTTGGCATGCCTAAATGCAGCCCCCGTGTCCAAAATTCAGGGATTTCGGCATCGATGCGGGGGTTTACACGATTATGAGTGGACAGAGCGACGACGATTACCTTTTTTCGAACCGTGACCTGAGCTCTTTCGAGCTGGAGATTTGGATGGCGGTGAGCAAGGTGCAGGTGAAGGACATCCTTGAACGGTTCGTGACGACCGAGGAGTACTTCATCAACACCTTCCCCGAGCTGGCGGCGAAGGTGGCCGACCTGCCCGACTAGCGTCCCACCCCTGAGTGAAGTTCTGACCGTCAAAGCCGCTGTTCGGAACCACACCCTCCCTCCTGACGTCCGGAGCGATGGGGGGCGTCCGGCGACGCGACACCACGGAAGCGAACGGGCCGGCGAATGACACCGCCGGCCCGCACTCCCGCCCATTCTCTCGGATCTTTACCTGAACAGGAGTGCAGGAAAAAATGTCGACACCGCCGTCCCCCTCTGTCATCGAAACTGTTCTCGAACAGTCCAACCGTGTCCTGCAGACCTATGCCGTCGACCCCGGCCTCGTCGCCGAGCACGCCAATGGAGAACGGCGCATCACCCAAGGCGGCTACGGCGACCGACAGCTTTTCGAACTCGTCCAGAACGCAGCTGACGAGATCGCCGCCGAGCCCGGTGGAAAAGTACACGTGGTCCTCACGGAAACCCATCTGTACTGCGCGAACGAGGGAGATCCGGTCACTCCGGAGGGTGCGGAGACAATCCTGCGGATGAGCATGTCGAGAAAGCGCGGCGGCCAGATCGGACGGTTCGGTGTCGGCGTCAAGTCTGTCCTGGTGGTGACCGATGCGCCGGAATTCTTCAGCATCACCGGAAGCTTCGGTTTCGATCGCGCCTGGTCCTACGAGAAGATCCGTTCGGTACCCGATGTGGCAGCCCGATTCGGATCTGAATTCGACGCGCCCGTACTGCGCATGGCACGCCCTCTGGACATGGAGGCAGAGCGGGCCGGCGACCCCGTCCTGCACGAGCTGCTGGCGTGGGCCACCACCGTCGTCCGCCTGCCTCTGCTGCGCGGGGCTGCCGACCGACTGGGCAAGGACATGCACGGAGGGCGCGCCAAGGACCACGGTCTGCCCCGCGACGAGTTCCCCACCGGCTTCCAGCTCTTCTCACCGCACGTCGCGACGGTTGTCCTGGAGGACCATCGTCCCCTTCCGGTGGCTCGACGGGTCCTCACGACGCGGCAGTCGGGTGATCTGCACACCGTGGTCGAGGAGAGGACCGGCAAGGTCGGCGTGTCCGAGGACTGGCGAGTGTTCACCATCTCCCACGAGCCCGGGCCCGCCGCCCGCGCGGACGCGGGCGAACTTCACGACCGCCTCTCCCTCGATCTGTCCTGGGCCGTTCCCGCCCTCCGCAAGGACCCGGAGTCCGGCCTGTACGTGAACCCGCGGACCCGTGGCCGCGGCACGTTCTGGTCCTTTTTCCCCACCAAGTACGAAATGTCGTTGAGCGGCATCGTCAACGGCGCGTGGAAGACCAACGAGGACCGTCAGAACCTCCTCGACTCCTCCCCCTTCAACCAGGAGATGATCAGGATGGCCGCGGCCCTGGTCATCGACTCTCTTCCCGACCTCGCCCCCGCGGAGGACCCCGCCGCGTATCTCCCCCTCCTCCCGGGCCGTGTGAAGGAGGCAATCAGCTGGGCCGACGAATTCCTGACCCGGGAGATCTGGGCCCGCACCGCGAACCACCCCTCGCTGCCCGACCAGGACGGCGTCCTGCGCGTTCCGACCGAGCTGCGGGTCCATCCGCGACTCGGGGATCCGAAGAAGCTGTCCGGCTGGCTGCGGATGTGGCACGAGTGCCCCGGACGCCCCTCGAACTGGTTGCACCCGAGCGTCGAGGCGGACGCACTGCGCTCCGGCAAGGTCGAGCACGTCCTCAACGCGGCCGGACACGAGCGGACCGACGTGCGCTCGTGGTTGGAGGCTCTGGTGGAGAGCGGTACCGCGGAGTCGTCGGCGGTGGCCGTTCGGATCCTCGCGGACATGGTCGAGGCCCACTCCCCGTATGCCGAAGAGGCCCGCAAGGCCCGCATCGTCCTCACCGAGGAGCATGGTTTCGTCGCTCCCGTCCACGGCAAGGTGTTCCGCCGCGCCGACGAGGGCGGACTGCGGGAGTCCCTCGTGTACGTGGTCGACGGCCTCGCACAGGACCCGTCTCTGGCTCACGCGCTCAACGTCCTCGGTGTCCGGGAGGCCGACGTCGAGGGCCGGTTCGTCAGCGTTCTCGACCAGGGCTTCGACCACTACGGCGACTCGGACTGGAAGCGGTTCTGGGAGCTGTTCCGCCGGGCCGGGGTTCGTCGGCTGGCCCACAAGGTCCTGGAGCGTGTGTCAGCGCCCCGTTCGACCCTGCGCGTGCGGACAGCCGGTGGAAGGTTCCGGCCGATCGAGGACTGCATGCTGCCGGGTGTCGTGGTCGACGCGCAGCGCGACCCGAGCGTCGCCGTCGACATGTCCTTCCACTCCGACGACATCGCCTTCTTCTCCCAGGTCGGCTTGGAGGAACGCCCTGCGGGCGGGGTGCAGCCCAAGGCGGACGAAGCCTGGTTCGAGGAGTACCGGGAAGCCGTCCACGCTGTCTACCTGCGCGGCCTGGACTCCCGAGCCCCCCGGCCCACCCTCAACAGGATGAAGGTCGAGGGCGCAGCGATCGGTGGCTCGCTCCACCTCTTCCGTGCCCTCTCCGAGGAGTCCCGCGCCGCCTTCCTGAGGGTGCTGCCCGACGATGCCGTGGTGGACAACTGGACGCGCCAGGTCGGCGCGCAGGCCAGTACCCGGCAGGCGGTGGCCTCGCCGATCCGGTGGATGCTGATGAAGTACGGCACGGTCGCCACCTCGCAGGGGATCAAGCCGTTGAAGGAGGCCGTCGGTCCCCAACTCGCCGCCTATCGTGATGTCCTGCCGGTCGCCGACATCTCCCCCGAGAAGGCCCGCAAGCTGCGCCTCCCGACCACCGTCGACGAGGTTCCCTCGGACCGTTGGAACGCGCTCCTCGGCGAGGTGTCCCGCAGTGAGGACGACTCCTTCGTCGGAGCCACCTATGTGATGCTGACCCGCTTCGGTGCCGACTTCCCCGAGGACTCCCTGACGCGTTGCCGGATCGGTGACGTCTGGGACACGCGCCCCGACGACGAGATCACTGTCGCCGTCGGCACCGCCGAGTATCGGGCCCTGCGCGCCGAGCAGCTCCCGGCGCTGCTCGTACCGACCGTCGAGGACGCCGAGCTGATGGCCGAGAAGTGGGGCATGCTCCGCTTTGCCGATGTGATCAGCCGGGAGACACGTGAGGTCCCGGAGGGCGATCCCGTGGCTCTGGTCGAGCTGTTCCCCGCTCTCCGACAGCGTTTGAACAGCGGGAACCGCGGCAGCATGGTGCAACGGTGCACCGAACTGGAGGAGGTCACCCGCACACCCCACGGCACGCATGCCTCCCCTCTGGACGCCGTGCGCCAGGACGGCGTCGTGAAGGTCCGCGTGCCTCTGGAGCCCGAGCCGATGCTGCGTCTCGTCGACCGCGAACTCGGCCTCGGCCTCGGCGCGACGGGCTGCCGCTCGGTGTTGGAGCACCAGGAGCGCATGGCCCGGGACAGTGAACTGAAGGCCAGGCAGAAGGCGGTACGCGAGGCCGAGGACGTGGTGGCCAAGATCGAGCTGCTGATCGGCGCGGACGCACTTCTGACCGGCCTCCCCGAGGGGCTGCTGGAGGCCGAACTCCATATGACCGACGGCGAGGAACCGTCCGGACGGCGGATCGCGCAGATGGCGTTCAACGCGCACGGCGACGGGGTGCTCCAACAGCACGCCCGTGACATCCAGGCACGCTTCCCCAACGCGCCTGTCGCGTACGGGGGTTCATCGGCGGCCATCGCGTTCGTCTCGGAACTGAGGCTGCCTGTCGCGTTCGCCGGTTCGAGGACTCCGTCGCCGCCGCCTTCCGAGACCGTCGAAGGCCCTCGGGACTTCCCGAGCCTCCACGAGTACCAGGAGGACCTGGTCCGGCACATCTCCACCATGCTCGACCGGCTGGCTCCCCAGCGCGGCATGCTGTCCTTGCCCACGGGAGCGGGCAAGACCCGGGTCACCGCCGAGGCCGTGATCCGCTGGGTCAAGCGCGTCGGGGACCTCAAGGGTCCGCTGCTGTGGATCGCGCAGACCGAGGAGCTGTGCGAGCAGGCCGTCCAGAGCTGGAAGTTCGTCTGGAGCAAGGTCGGTGCCGAGCGTTCGCTCACCATCAGTCGGTTGTGGAGCAGCAACGAGGTCGGGAACGTCGTCGATCAGCCCCACCTGGTGATCGCCACCGACGCCAAGCTGGAGCGGTGCCTGGGACTCGACCAGTACGCCTGGCTGCGCGAAGCCGCGCTGGTGATCGTGGACGAGGCGCACACCGCCATCTCCAAGCGGTACACCGAGATTCTTGGCCGGTTGGGACTCACCCAGTACGAGACCGGTCGACATCTGCTCGGGCTGACCGCCACCCCGTTCCGCAACACCAACGAGGACGAGACCCGACGTCTGGTCAGTCGCTTCGGCAACAAGCGACTCGACCAAGGGGTCTTCCCTTCAGGTGACCCGTATCGCGACCTCCAGAACTGGGGGATGCTCGCCCAGGTCGAGCACCGCACCCTCGAGGGCGGTCGGATCGAACTGACCCAGGACGAGAAGACCCACGCCGATCGCATGGCGATGCTCTCCCGTTCCGCCGAGCAGCGGCTCGCCGACGACCATGCGCGCAGCATGCGCATCGTCGACTCGGTGGCCGACCTGCCGCACAGATGGCCAACGTTGCTGTTCGCCACCTCGGTCGACCACGCCAAGTACCTTGCGGCCATGCTCAACGACCGGGGTGTACCGTCCGCCGCCGTGGACTCGACCACGAGTGCGCAGGACCGTCGTACCCGCATCGAGAACTTCCGCAACGGACGCATCCGAGTGCTCACCAACTACGGTGTCCTGACCCAGGGCTTCGACGCACCCGCCACCCGCGCCGTGGTGGTTGCACGACCGGTCTACAGCACCAACGTCTACCAACAGATGATCGGCCGCGGCCTGCGTGGTCCCAAGAACGGCGGCAAGGACACCTGCCTGATCCTCAACGTCAGCGACAACATCGCGAACTTCGACACCCAGCTCGCCTTCACCCAGTTCGAGCACCTCTGGAGCCGTAAGTGACCGACGCCTACCTCGACAGCCCACCGCTCACCGACGAGCAACGGGCCGTGGTCGAGCAGCCCTGGGACGCACGCGTTCTGGTCACCGCGGGCGCCGGGGCGGGAAAGACACACACGCTGGTGCGCCGGCTGGACGCGCTGTGCGGCCATGAGGACCCCGACGAGGCGTTGGAAGCTGCCGAGATCCTGGTGCTCACCTTCTCCCGGGCCGCCGCCCGCGAGTTGCGCGAGCGCATCGCCCGGCACGGGGAGCGGGCCGGGCGGGTACGGGCGCAGACATTCGACGCCTGGGCGTACGGAGTGCTCCTTCAGTGGCGGCCGGACGGCGAGTGGGGTGCGGTCGGCTTCGACGAGCGGATCGGCGCCGCCGCGCAGGCGGTCGAGGAAGGCGCGCTGGAGACCGGCGACGCCGTCCCGCCCGCCCATGTCGTGATCGACGAGGTACAGGACCTGGTGGGCGGGCGACGAGAGCTGGTGGAGGCCCTGCTCGACCGGTACCAGGACAGCTCCGGCTTCACCGTCGTCGGCGACGCCGCCCAGTCCGTTTACGGCTTCCAGATCGAGGACCCGACCGAACGCGCCGACGAGACCGGTCGATTCTTCGACTGGCTGCGCGTCTCCTACCCGGACGAACTCGTGGAGCTGCGCCTCACACAGAACTTCCGTGCCGTCACCCCCGAGGCGCGGATCGCATTGGCGCACGGTCACCGGCTCCAACGGGTCACCGACGCGGACGAGGCGGCGAACGCGTACGAGGAACTGCGCGAACTGCTCCTTGATCCGACGAACGACATGGGCGACCTCACCGACCCGTTCACCTTGGAAGGGTTGCGGACCTTCCCCGACACCTGCGCGATCCTCACCCGCGACAACCGACAGGCCCTGGTGGTCTCCGAGCTGCTCCACCAGCACGGCGTCGAGCACCGGCTGCGGCGTCCCTTGGAAGAGCGGCCGGTGCCGTACTGGGTGGCCGAGCTGTTGCGCCGTACCGAGGCGACCGGCCTCACCGAGGACCGCTTCCGCACACTGCTCGCGGAGATCCCTCTGCCGTACGAGCCCGACACGAGCGTCCTGTGGACGGTCCTGCGGCGGGTCGCCCGCTCGGCCGGACGCAGTGTGCTCGATCTGGAGCGGCTGCGGCATACAGTCGCCGACGGCAGGTTCCCCGACGACGCTGCCGACCCGGAGACGGCGCGCCTCGTAGTCTCCACGGCGCATCGGGCCAAGGGGCTCGAATTCGACCGGGTGATCGTTCTGACCCCACCGGCCATCGCCGAGCTGCGCAAGCAGCACAAGGACGACTTGGACCTCCCCGCCGAGGCCCGAGCCCTGTACGTAGCGATGACTCGCGCCCGCGAGGACCTGTATCACGCAGGGACACCCGAGCTACCGATCTTCAAAAGGGCCGGCGGGCGCAGGAACGGCCGACGCTATGTCGGCGGATGGCGGTCGTACGACAGGTTCGGCCTCGTGGCCGAGGCGGGGGACGTCTGCCGGGACAACCCACCGGGCCACGAGACCGACGCGGTGGCGACCCAGGCGTACCTACTGGCGCAGGTGGGCCCCGGACAGGAAGTCGTGCTGCGCAAGCGGCACGATGTACCGATGGGTGAGTACCAGAGCCCGCCGTACGCCTTGTTGCACGGCGGCCGGGAGATCGGAGAGGCGTCGGAGCGGTTCCGCGAGGAGCTGTTCCAGGTGCAGAAGGTGAACCGGACATGGGAACCCTGGTGGCCCGACGAGATCCACGGCACCCGGATCGACACCCTGGAGACGGTGACGGGCAGCGCCGCGGCCGGCGCCAACGCCGGTCTCGGTGACCGTGGGGCATGGATCGCCCCCCGGATCACCGGCATCGGAAGGTACCGACGGGCTGACGAGAACGAGGAGCAGCGCGCATGACGCAGGTGGCAGGCCGACACTCCGAGCACTATCGGGTCAGGGACCAGGATCTGCTGGCAGGGCTCCGCCGCGAGCTTCTCGGCCCCGCTGTGGACGCCACGGCTGAGGATCGACACGAGATCCTCGCCCAGGACGCGCCGATCGACCGGTACCTGACCGGGGTCCTCTATCCGCGATCGGCCGACGCACCCGCGGAGCAGCGGATCCGTGAGGACGATGCCGAGCAGGACGGCCTGGACATCGCTCCGCTGCGTACGGGTGACAGCGTAGAGGAATCCGGTACGGCGCAGGAGGTGGGTGCCGCGGGTTCCCGCCGTCCGTCGTCGATGGGGCTGACCTTCGCGGTCGACCCGGCCATAAGCGACGCGATCGTGGTCTCGGCACGAGCCGCCCTCTACGAACCCACCGATCCGGAGGGCAAGCCGATCGAGGCACGGCGTGCCGAGGCTCGGACCACGTCCGACCAGCGGGAGCAGTGGCGGCGCAGGGAACTGGAGCTTCCGGATATCGAGGTCGACGTGACCGCTCCCGCCCCCGACAGGAAGTTCGAGCTCGGTGCGGGGGTCCGGTTGAGGGTCAACGTCCGACACCCCCACCCGACCACCGGCACGGTCACCGTCACCGTCACACTCGTCAACACCCACCAGGTCGGCGAACGCGAACTCCAGGACGCCTTCTCCCTGTTCCAGTGCGGCCTGACCGTCCGAGCGGTCAACGGCTCCACGGCGTTCGTCGAGCGCCCCGCGCCGACGTTCGCCCATGACCCGGAGGTCGCCACCAGCAGGCTGCTGCACCGCCACGCTCCGACCTTCGCTGTCGGCCACGGCTGCGCGGCCGAATGGGACTGGACGCCACCACCGGTCGGTATGACCGACACCCGAAGGGCCGCGGTCGCGGAGGTACGGAGCGAGTTCGTGCCTTCCGTGGAAGTACTGCTCACCGACTCCAATCCGGAGATCGACAGCTCGGCGCTGTCCATGCTGGGGCTCGCCGAGAAGCCCGAGATCGACGTCCTGACCGCTCTGGAGGATCTCGCCACCGGATATGAGGCCTGGATCGACCGGAAGGCGACGGAAGCGGACGCGTTGACGGGCGACACCCACGAGCAGCCCGCGCTGGACCAGGTGGAGGCCTGTCGTGAGGCGCTCGACCGGATCCGGGAGGGCATCGAGCTGCTGCGGACCGAGCCCGACCTGATGAGGGCGTTCCGGCTCGCCAACCAGGCCATGGCCGACCAACGCGCCCGCAGTGCCTGGGTGAAAAGCGGGCGGGTCGGAGCCCCCGACCCGGCCGCGGGTCGCTGGCGCCCCTTCCAGATCGCGTTCGTGCTGCTCTGCCTGGCAGGCATCCACGACCCCGGGCACCGAGACCGCGATGTCTCCGACCTGCTGTGGTTTCCCACCGGTGGTGGCAAGACCGAGGCATATCTCGGTCTTATCGCCCTCACGTCGTTCCTGCGTCGTATCCGCAAGGGCGCGGACGGCGGTGGCGTCACCGTCCTCATGCGCTACACGCTGCGGCTGCTGACTCTCCAGCAGTTCGAGCGCGCGGCGATCCTGCTCTGCGCCATGGAGAACATGCGGCGCCGCACTCCCGAGTTGGGCCACGAGGAGTTCTCCATCGGCATGTGGGTGGGCCGCTCGGCCACACCCAACAAACTGGCCGTGGCGGACCAGAAGCTCGACGAGCTGCGCAAGAACCTCGACAAGCGCCTCGCCACCGAGAACCCCGTCCAGTTGCACGCCTGCCCTTGGTGCGGAACCCGCCTGGACGCCCGGAACTACAAGGCCGACGTGGACGCCAAGCGGATGCATGTCCGCTGTTCCAACGCGGACTGCGAGTTCACCCACGGCCTGCCTGTGCACCTGATCGACGAGGCGGTGTACAAGGCACGGCCGACACTGGTGATCGCCACCGTCGACAAGTTCGCGTCGATGCCGTGGCGTCCGGAGACAGCGGCACTCTTCAACCTCGACGACCTGGACAGTGACACTCCGCCCCCGGAACTGATCATTCAGGACGAACTCCACCTGATCTCAGGTCCGTTGGGCACCCTTACCGGCTTGTACGAGACCGCCGTGGACGCGCTGGCGGACCGCCCCAAGGTGATCGCCTCCACGGCGACGATCCGTCGCGCCGCCGACCAGGGGCGCCACCTCTTCGCACGCGACGTGCGCCAGTTCCCTCCCGCCGGCCTTGACGCCCGTGACTCGTGGTTCGCCGTGGAGACCCCACGTGAGGAGAAGGCGAGCCGCCGCTACGTCGGTCTCCTGGCGCCCGGCACCAGCCAGTCCACCCTCTTGATCCGCACGTACGCCACCTTGCTGCACCGGGCCAAGCAAGCGGAGACCACCGACGAGGTGCGTGACGCCTACTGGAGTCTCGTCGGCTACTTCAACAGCCTCCGGCTGCTCTCCGCAGCCGAACTCCAGGTCCACGACGACGTGGTGGCCTATCTGGAGCTGCTCGGCGCGCGCGAGGGGGTGGCGGTCCGCCCGGTCGTCAACTACTCGGAGCTGACGAGCCGTGTCGACGCCAGCGAGATTCCGACCCGGCTCAAAGGCATCGAGAAGAGGTACCCGGACGATGACGCCGTGGATGTTCTCCTCGCCACCAACATGATCGCCGTCGGTGTCGACGTGGAGCGCCTCGGTCTCATGGCCGTGATGGGCCAGCCGCAGACGACCGCCGAGTACATCCAGGCGACGAGCCGTGTCGGCCGCGCCCACCCCGGCCTGGTCACAGTCATGCTCAACTCGACCCGGTCTCGGGACCGCTCCCACTACGAGAGCTTCCAGCACTTCCACGGGGCGCTCTACCGGGAGGTCGAGTCCACCTCGGTGACACCGTTCTCCGCGCGTGCACGCGATCGGGGCCTGCACGCCGTGATCGTCGCCCTGGCCCGCATCCTGATCCGTGAGGCTCGCGACAATCCTGACGCGGGCAAGGTCGAGTCCTACGAACCCATCCTCCGAGGTCGCATCAAGTCCGTGCTCCTGAAGCGCGTGGAAGCGGTGAGCCCCGAGGAGGTCGACGCCACGTCCCATGCCTTCGACGAATTCGTCGAGTGGTGGTGCAAGGAGGCGAGCAACCACAGTGAGCTGCTGTTCGAGCCGAAACGGGGCAGCCGTGCTCCCTCGCTCCTGAAGGCGTACGACGACGAGTCCGAGGACGCCGAGGCCTGGGCCACGCTGTGGAGTCTGCGCGACGTCGACGCCGAGTCCGCCCTGTTCATGGAGGGAACCCGATGACCCCGCCCCCCGCCCGCCGCCGTCGGACCGGCGCGAACGGGTCCGTCCCCGCCCACAACCTCCCGCGACGCGGTGCGGTCCGCCGCGCCCAGGCGATCACCACGTACGGCATCGGATCGCTCATCGCCGTCGACGCGGAGTCCTTCGTCGTCTCCGGCCTGGACGAAGCCGATCAGAGCTGGAGCACCGACGAATCGCCTCGGATCCACGAACGACGACTGGCCCGCCTGCTCGGCGTCGACTACTTCCGGCTGCCGCCCGCGTCCGGAGACAACAGCAAGGACGGTCTCAGGGTCCGGCGCTTCCCCTTGATGCACTCCTGCCCCGAGTGCAACGATCTGCAGCGTCACCGTGACTTCAATCCGCTGGCCGGTCGTAGCGTGTGCGGCACGTGTGACGTCGACCTCGTCCCCTCCCGTTTCGTCGTCGCGTGCGAGGCCGGGCACCTCGGCGAGTTCCCGTACTGGCAGTGGGTGCACCGTTCCAAGGACCGGGGCGCCTCGACGAGCGGGCAGTGCGGGGGAAAGCTCAAGCTGCGTACGTCCGGGCGTACGTCCTCACTCCGTTCGATCCTCGTCTCCTGCACCTGCGGAAAAGCTCCCGAGGTCTCGATGGAGGGTTGCTTCCGCAGGAACGCTCTGAAAGATCTGGGCCTCAAGTGCTTCGGACCCCGGCCGTGGCTCGGCACAGGCGCTCCCGCCCGGGAGTGCGGGCTCCCGCTGCGCACCCTTCAGCGCGGCTCCTCGGCGGTCTGGCAGCCGGTGCTGAAGTCGGCGCTGTCCATCCCTCCCTGGAGCAACGGCCGCGCGGACCCGCTGGCCGAGCACTGGGACGCGCTCCGCGTGTACGACAGCCGCGAGCACGTCGAGATCTATCTGAAGGGTGTTTTCAAGGGCGACTGTCCCGTACCTCTGGACGACGTGATGGATCTTCTCGACGCGGAGCGCGAGGAGGACTCCGACGGCGAAGCGGGCCCCACTTTCGACCATCGCTATCTCGCCCTCCGCAACAAGGAGTACGAGCGTCTACGCTCGGGCAACGACGAGGGTGAGGACTCCCACGAGGAGCAGTTCGTCTGTGAGACCCCGCTGGGCGACGAGAGCATTCTCGGCCCGCTCGGCGTCACGGGGCCGATGCTGGTGAAGAAGCTCCGCGAGGTACGTGCCCTGAAAGCCTTCACCCGACTCGCCGACCCCGACTCCACGACCGAGTCGAAGGAGATGCCGCTCTCCGGCTCCCCCTTGCGCTGGCTCCCGGCCATGGAGGTGCGCGGCGAGGGGGTCTTCTTCCGCTTGGACGAAGACCGGCTCGGCACCTGGGAGAGGGCCACGGCGGTGGCCGCGCGGGTCGAGCGGATGCGCACCGCGCATCAGCGGGTACTGGAGCAGCGAGCCGGGGACCCGATCAACGTCGTCCCGTCCCCGGCCACCCCACGCATGGTGCTGCTGCACACGCTGGCGCATGTACTTATCAACGAGTGGAGCCTGGACGCGGGCTATCCGGCCGCTTCCCTGCGCGAGCGCCTGTACACCGCCGACGACATGGCCGGAGTGCTCATCTACACCGCGACGAGCGACTCGGCAGGCAGCCTCGGCGGGCTCGTCGCACAGGGCGAGCCGAGGCGTCTCGACCAGGCGATCCGCTCGGCTGTCCACCGTGCCGCGTGGTGCTCCTCCGACCCGCTCTGTATCGAGTCCGAGGCGTCCGGCACGGGCGGAACCAATCTCGCCGCGTGCCACGCGTGCGTGTTGCTCCCTGAGACGAGTTGCGAGCAGAACAACATCCTGCTCGATCGCGCACTGCTCGTCGGGACGCCCGAGGATCCTCGTCTGGGCTTCTTCGTAAGTCTGTTGGACCAGTGACGTCAGTGCCGTGCGGGCCGACAGAAGGAGAAGGCTGAGCCTGCTGCCGGCCCGCACGGCGCAAAGCTCCGCGCCCGCCGTCAACTCCGCGTCTTCACGGGACGGTTCTGGCCTGAGCGCCGTGTCTTCTCGGTTGCGTGAATCTGGGCCTCGAACCTGGTCTGAGCATGGTCCAGAACCTGCTCCGGGTCTTTGCCGCGTGCCCCGAGCCAGTGCAGGAGGTCGGTGATCACACCGATCACCGCCTCTTCGGCCATGGCCGTGCTCAGCCTGTTGTCGACGGGCGAAGCGGGCGGCGACTTCGTCATGGCGTACACACCGAGCAACGTCTCGGCTCTCGACACCCCAGGGCCGTCGAAACGACCGATCGGCGGCATGACCCCCGTGTCCAACTCGCACCAAGTGACCTTCCGGCCGTCGTGAAGCTGCACACCCCAGCGGTCGGCCACCGCATCGACGAGGGCCATGCCGCGGCCGCACTCCGCATCGGCATCCGCGATCACGAGTGTGGGCAGGGCCCGGGTGTCGGGATCATGCACCTCGATGCGCAGGCGGGCGCCACTCATCGAGACCGCCAGGATGGCCGGGGTGCCGGGACCGACATGCGTAATGACATTCGACACGAGTTCGCTGACACAGAGTTGCGCCTCGTCGGCGATCTCTCGTAGGCCCCAGAGTCCCAGGTGCAGACGCAGCAGGCGCCTCAGGGCGGCGACTTCCTCGGGATCGGCTGTGAACGTCAAGTCCCACGGTTGCCGAGACACACACGGATTCTGGATCACTGGAACCTCTTTCGTCGGTTGCCCACTCCACCCCGACCGCGCCCACTCGACGGAGTGTCACGCCTACTCACAGTGAGTAGTGTCCGCAGCAAGAATGCAGCCAGCTCATCCCTCTATGCAATGTGCACGGCGGGATTCCCACTTCCGAGTGATTGGCAGGCACACCCCTTGGCGCAAGACTGAACGCCCGCTAGTCGACAGATGGTTGAAGGGATTGAAATGGCCGGCTCACCGACGGCGCGACGTCGCCGTCTCTCGATCGAGCTGAAGAAACTTCGCGAGAAGAGCGGTCTCACGTGCGCCCAGGTCGGGGCGGCGCTGGACTGGAGCGGCTCCAAGGTCAACCGGATGGAGACGGGCAGCGGACGGGTACAACCGTCCGACATTGATGCCCTGTGCCGGTTCCACGGCACGAGCGACGAGCTGCGCGAGTTCCTCAAGTCGCTGGCTCGGCAGGCCAAGACCCGCGGCTGGTGGCAGGTGCACGGTGCGGGCGTCCCCGAGTGGTTCAACATCTACATCGGGTTGGAGCAGGACGCCTCGGTGCTCCGCCAGTATCAGTGCGAGTTGTTGCCGGGCCTCATGCAGACCGAGGGGTACGCCCGCGAACTCCACACGACGGGTGCGCACATGTCCGTTCAGGACATCGACCGAGCCGTACGCGTTCGCATGGACCGCCAGGCCATGCTCGCTCGTCCCGACGCGCCCGATGCCTGGTTCGTCGTGAACGAAGGGGCCGTGCGCAACGTCGTCGGGGACCGGGCGCTGATGCGGGAACAATTGGAGCGTGTCGTGGAGTCCGCCGAGTTGCCGTCCGTCACCTTGCAGGTCCTCCCCTTCGACTCGGGGACCTGTCCGGCGACAGGCTCGTTCACGATGCTCGGCTTCCCTGCCCCGGAAGACCCTGATCTGGTCTACCGGGACGGCATCACCGATGCCGTCTACCTGGAAGGCGAGCATCATGTTCGTGAGTACACGAGGGCGTTCGACGGTCTGCGAGCAGCAGCTCTGAGCCCTCAGCGGTCCGCCCAGTTGATCAAGTCCGTCTTGAAGGAATGCGCCAGATGAACATCGCAGGGACCGGCGACGACGACCGTCCGACGTGGTTCACGTCCTCGTACAGCAACGGCGCGGGAGGCGAGTGCGTGGAGTGCGCAATATCCGACGATCACGCACTGATACGTGACTCCAAAAATCCGAACGGCCACGTCATCGCCGTCGGCAGTGATGCTTGGCGCCCCTTTATCGATGCTCTGAGGCAGAGGAAGCCGTGATCTACAAGAGCGAACTGGGGCGGGACATCCTCGCCGAGCCGAGCCTCCTCTTCGCGTGACCCCGCAGGCGCGTCCGAACGGTTACGTCCCCACGCGCCTGGCCTCAGTCGCCACCACCCCCGCCCCCGCCCCCGCAGCTGAAGCCCCCGCCCCAGTCCGGGGTGGAGTCGGTGTCGAGGTCTGAGTCGCGGTCCAGGGCCCTGCCCATGCGGGTCAGCGTGCGGCCGAGGCCCGACGGCAGGGGACGCGCGCTGAGGACGCCGCGTCGGACCGGGCCGTTCGAGAGCGCTGCGGGGCCGTCGAGGACGTAGGTGGGCAGGTTCTCGTCGTGTTGGGCTGACCGCAGTCGCCGTCTGCCCGCCCGGGTCGGGCGGCGGCGGGTCCCCGTCACCAGGCCTCGTGCGGCCAGCCGACGGCCGATCTCCTCGATCTCCGGGGAGGTCCGCAGAGCGGTGGACACGGAGGCGACGGTCCGGCTGCGCGGGCACCAGGCGATCACGGCCTGCTCGACCGGATGCTCGGGTCGGACCTCGCCCACAGCCCGTACCCGTGAGGCACGAATTCTGAGCAACCCGGCCTCGGACAACGCGATCACCGCGCTGTCTGCAACCCGTTGCACCCCACCCGCCAAAAAAGCCAGGTCATACATGTCCAGGGCCTCGGACTCCCCCACGACCACCGCCGACCGCCGGAACAGACGCATTCCTCGTCCCCCCTTCGCAGCACTTCAGCTGTCGGCAGTGTCGCCGGGCGGGGGTGCGCACAACCCTGTTCCAGCCCGGTTCAGAGCATTTCTTGAGCTGCTGCGGGGGGACGCTCAGTACGGTCCGGCTTCTCTCAGAGTGAGAACAGCCGAGTCTCCGCCGCCTCCGGGAACGGCTTGGTCCACCAGTGGTCGTAGCGGCCGTACGGGGTCGCGTCTCCGCGGGCGGTGAGGAAGGTGTGCAGGGTGGTGGCCTCCGACTCCAGGGCTTCCCAGACCTCGTCCGGGAGCCGATGGAAAGCCGTGGCCTCGATCCCGTCGGCGAGCGGGCGCCATACCCCCGCCACATAGCCGTCCACCAGCAGCGTCGGGAGGACGTCGCCGTTCATGCGGGTCACGTACCTGCGGTACTCGGCGGGGAGGAGGCGGCCCCGGTCGGCGTAGGCCAGGAGGGTGCTGTCCCACATGGGCAGCAGGCGGGGTGGGGCGGGGGTGTCCTCCGGGGGGCGGGGGGCGTCCGGGATGTCGTGGAGGGTCTGGTCGGTGTCGGCGGCTTTGAGGGTTTCCAGTTCCTGCGACATGGCGGTCAGTGCCGTCTTGATGCGGCGCTGTGGGACCAGTGCGAACTGGGCCATGTCCGCCACCGACGCCGGGCCGAAGCCCTGGAGGTAGCGGCGGATGAGAGTGCGTAGGCCCTCGGCGGCGGCGTCCGGGTCGGTGAGGGCCGGGCGGGGGGTGGCCGCCACGTACGACTGGCGGGTGTCGAAGGACCAGGGGCCGCCGGTGGGGGCGTGCCACAGGGGCGCGTAGTGGCGGAGCATGCGGTGGCCGCCGGTGTCCAGGGCGGTGGTGGTGCCGAGGTGGTCCTCCAGCCAGGTTCTGAGTTCGGCGGCGGTGCGCGTGGAGCCGGCCGCGTAGGTCAGGAGGGGTGGGAGGAAGGTGTCGGCGTCGGCGGGGGTCAGGCCGGAGGCGCGGTAGCGGGGGTCGCCCAGGCGGGAGCCTCGGAGGGTGGGTTCCATCGCCTCGCGGAACGGCGTGTAGTCGTCCGCGTGGACGGTGTGGACCGTGATCCGCATCAGGGTCGCCCTGACCAGGCTGTGGTCGGTGAGCGCCGCGTCCAGGGCCGCCGGGTCGAAGGGGGACAGGCGGTTCCAGAGGGCTATGTACGGGGAGGCCGGCTGTTGGGCCTGCAGGGCCACGACTCGCCGTACCGCCTCCGGTACGGTCAACGGCTCGCGTGCGAGGAGGAGTTGGCGGGCCAGAGTGGCACGGTTGAGTGCGCGGGCGGTGAGTTTCGGGGTCCCCATGGCGTGATTCTCTCCCCCGCGCGGGTGAGGGGTCCCCGTCCCGCGGGCCCTGCCCTCCGTAGGGGACAGGGCCCGCCCGCATGGAACAGGGCGGCTTACTACGTCTTCGCCTCGCCCTTCGTCAGCAGCCACTCCTCGTGCAGCGCGCCGAGCGGGATCTTCTTCTGGAAGATCGGTGTGCCGAAGACGGAGAGCTGGATGTTGAGGGTGCCGGTGAGGTCGATGCCGCCGTACAGGGCCCAGGAGCCGGAGGCGGAGCCAGTACCGTCGGACGAGCCTTCGACGGTCGCGTCGGCCTCGGCGCGGAGGTAGGGGGCCACGTCGGCGGTGACGCCGACCGTGCCGTAGAGGCCGACCGTCGCCTCGGCGCCCATGGCCGCCTTCACGTCCCCCACCGCCGTGACCGTCGTCTTCAGCGGTTCACCCGTCATGTGGGACTCGCTGACGCCCTGCCAGCCCTTGGACCAGGTGAAGTTGCCGCCGACCTTGAAGTCGCCCTTGAGGTCCTGCTCGACGTCGACCGTGACGCGGCCGTCGGCGTCCACCTGGAAGTAGCAGACGAGGTCGAGGTTGACGACGATCGGGACCGGGCCGACCTGGATGACGGGGTCGGCGTGCAGTTCGGCGAAGGGGATACGGATCGGCTTGCCGTCGGTCGAGCCGGCCGCGCGGCCCTTCAGCGACCACTGGGAGGCCCAGTCGCCGGTGAGGCCCAGGAACGCGCCGGCGGGCGAGGAGCCCGTGCCGGAGCCGGAGCCGTCGTACGAGAAGGCGACCTCGGGGGCGAGCTGGACGAAGCCCTCGACCGACGCGGCGGCCGAGGCGGGGGCGTCGGGGGCGGTCTCCACGGCGGCGCCCACGTCGATGCGCAGGCTGCCCAGCGGGAGCTTCGCGCCCTCGGGGCCGAAGGTGAGGTCGCCGGTCTTCGCCCAGGAGACCTTCACGCCCTGGACGAGCGGGTCGACCTCCATGGTGGACGGGTCGACGGGGACCGTGCCGTCCGCCTCGCTCTCGCCCAGGACCGCGTCGAGTTCGGCCGGCTCCGTCTCGACCGTCGCGCCGCCGTCCGCCGCGGTGTCGACGATCTCCGTCACCTCGGCCAGTACGCCGTCGGGGGCGCCGGGGGCGGGAGCGCTGGCTATGACGTCGCCGACGGCCACGGCGGCCTTGGGCTTCGCGGCGCCGGAGCCCGTGTCCGGGGACGTGTCGGGGTCGTCCGGAGCGGAGGTGCCCGGTGTGCCGGTCCGCGACGGGCTCGCCGACGGCTCGGCGTCCGCGTCGCCGGACGGCGGTGCCGCGATGACGGCCCGGCCGCTCTTCTGGTCGTACGAGGCGACCTTGAGCGCGGACCTCTCGGCCTTGCCCCGGTCGGGCGCGTTCGCGTCGGCCACGGCGGTGGGGGTGGCGTCGCCGTTCGGGGCGGCGACGACGGCGAGTTGTTCCTCGGCCGCCCCGGGGTCGGGGGTCTCGGCCGTCGTGGCGGCCGCCTTGCCGGTGGTGGCGGGGGATTCGGTGGAGCAGCCGGTGGCCAGCAGGGTCGCGACGGTGATCGCCGACAGTGCCGTGACCAGGGCATGTCTTCTGAGCATGTGCACGCGTGAGTCCTCGGGAGCGGTGACAGGGGGGTGCGCTGCAGGAGGGACGGGAGGAACAGGGGGGACAGGAGGGACGGCTGGGCGTCATGGCGAAGGGCCGTGACGGCATGCCGGAGAGCAGGCGCGAGTGGTGAGGCAGCACCTGGCGGTGGGGGGTCGGCCGGGCGGCACAGCTGTCCTCATGACAGCGCGCACGCGGTGGTTACCTCCCAGTAGCCATGCATGAGCATGCCAGGCCATCGGGGCGCCGCGAACCACTTCCCCCGCACCTTCGCAGTGGCGTGGATCACATTTCGACGGGACTCAACTGTCTTACTCGGAAGGGGAGTTGCGGAAGGGGAGTTGCGGAAGGCGGTCGACCAGGGGTCGGCGCTCGCGAGCGGACGCCCGGACGCGGACGCACGGGAGGGGCGAGAGGGATGAGAGGCACAGGGGCTGCGCCTCTCACCCTCCCGCCCCTCCGCAGTGGGCGCGGTGCCGGGTCAGCGGTTGAGCTGGCGGCGGTCGGTGCCGCCGCCGACCTGGATCTTGCGCGGCTTGGCCTTCTCGGCGACCGGGATGCGCAGGGTCAGGACGCCGGCATCGTACGAGGCGTCGACGCGGTCGGCGTCGAGGGTGTCCCCGAGGAACAGTTGGCGGCTGAAGACACCCGTCGGGCGCTCGGCGGCGACCATCTCGGCGCTCTCGGGGGCCGGGGAGCGGCGCTCGGCGTGGACGTTCAGGACGTTGCGCTCGATGTCCAGGTCGATGGTCTCCGGGTCGACGCCCGGGAGGTCGAAGTGGACGACGAAGTCGTCGCCGGACCGGTAGGCGTCCATCGGCATGACGGCGGGCCGGTTGTCGGAACCGAACACCTGCTGCGCGAGTCGGTCGAATTCGCGGAAAGGGTCGGTGCGCATGAGCATCACGGGCACTCCTCTCTTCTGACGTTGGGTGCGATGCCCTCTGAATTCCTACGGCTTCTTATATAGCTCGGAGGAGGAAACTTGACAACCCCCGACTCAGGTTCGTCGGTCGCGGGCACCCCGGAGCTAGCCTCGATCACGCCGGTCGGCAGCGGCGATGAGGGCATCGCACGCACGTCGGGAACAGCAGGAGGCAGTGATGGCGAAGGTCCCCACGGCGGCGGTGGCCGCGAGCGGGCTCATCGGTGGGTACGGGGTGGCCCGCTGGACGAAGAAGCGGCCGCTCGGCGGGGCGGTGCTGGCCGTCGCCGGGGCCGCGGCGGCCCGGCAGTGGCAGCAGGCGGCCGGGGGCCGGGCGGCGGGGGCGTTGACCGCGGGGTACGTGGCCGCGTTCGCCGGGTCGCATCCGCTGGCGAAGAAGGTGGGCGCCTGGCCGGCGGTGTTCGGGGTGGCCGGGGCGGTGGCGCTGGCCTCGTGGGTGGTGGCCGACCGGAAGGGGTAGGGGTCCTTGTCCGGTCGATGGGTGCGGGTCGGTTCCGTGGCTGCTCACGCAGTTCCCCGCGCCCCTGACGGGGCACGCCAGGGGTTGCTCGCGCAGTTCCTCGCGCCCCTGACGGGGCATGCCAGGGGGTGCGCACGTAGCCCCGCACCCCCGGCGGGGCTCGGCCCAGAAGACCGCACCTCCTCTCAAGACCGCCCCCGAGCCCCACTCACCGCCCCCGCGGCCCACTCCCTTCCCCCTCCCCCCGAAAAGCCCGCCGGTACGCGTACGGGCTCGTCCCCACCACCCTCTTGAAGCGGTCCCGGAACGCCGTCGGGGAGCCGAAGCCCGCCTGGGCCGCGACGCGTTCGACCGTGTGGTCGGTGGACTCCAGGAGGTACTGGGCGCGGCGGACCCGCGCCCGGTGCAGCCACTGCAGGGGCGTCGTACCGGTCTGTTCGCGGAAGCGGCGGTTCAGGGTGCGGGCGCTGGTGCCGGCGTGCAGGGCGATGTCGTCCAGGGTCAGATCCCGCTCCGCGTTCTCCTCCATCCAGCGCAGCAGGGGCTCCATCGTCGCGCCGGCGGGGGCCGGGGGCTGGTCCTGGACGATGAACTGGGCCTGACCGCCCTCCCGTTCGAGGGGCATGACACACATCCGGGCGGTGAACGCGGCGACCGCCGACCCGTGGTCCCTGCGGACCATGTGCAGGCACATGTCCATGGCCGCGGCGGCGCCCGCCGAGGTGAGGAACTGGCCGTTGTCGACGTAGAGGACGTTCGGGTCGACGGTGACCTCGGGGTGGCGGGCCGCCAGATCGGGGGCCGCGATCCAGTGGGTGGTGGCGCGCATCCCGTCCAGCAGGCCCGTCGCCGCGAAGAGGAACGCGCCGACGCAGATCGAGGCGATCCGCGTCCCGCTCGCCGCCGCCGCGTGGAGCGCCTCCGTCACGCCCGGCGGCAGCGGCGCGGTCGGGTCGGCCGTGCCCGGGAGGATGATCGTGTCGGCCTCGGCCAGCGCCTGAAGCCCGTACGGCGCCCGCACGCTGAACGGCCCCGCCTTGACCTCCCCGCCTCCCTCCACCGAGCAGACCCGCACCCGGTACGCCTCCCGGCCGTCCGGCAGCCGGGCCCAGCCGAAGGTGTCGATGGGGGCCGACAGGTCGAAGGGGATCACGTCGTCGAGCGCCAGTACGGCCACGGTGTGCATGGCGGGAGCGTAGGCCTGCGCCGGTTTTCCGCCAAGCGCTGCTCGCCCTGCCTGCTTCACCGAGGGCGCTCCTCACCATCGCCCGGAAACCCGGCTGGCGAGAATCCGTTGACCTCTGGCAATCCCGCCACTTCCACGGGATCTCGGCGCGTCCTACCGTCCCTCCGTGACCAAGTTCCTGCTCTCCCTCCACGTCCTCGCCGCGATCATCGCCGTCGGGCCCGTCACCGTCGCCGCCAGCATGTTCCCGCCGAGCGCGCGCAAGGCGCTGGCCGAACCCGGTGGCGAGCGGGCGGTGGCGGCCGTACGGCTGCTGCACCGGATCTGCCGGGTGTACGGGGGTGTGGGCATCGCCGTGCCGGTGCTCGGGTTCGCCACGGCGATGAGCATGGGGGTGCTGAACGACGCCTGGCTGATCGTGTCGATGCTGCTGACCGCCCTCGCGGCGATGGTCCTGCTGGCGCTGGTGCTGCCCCGGCAGGAGGAGATCCTGGCAGGGGTCGCGGGCACCACCGGAGGCACCGCCGTCGACGCCAGGGACACCGCAGTCGACCTCGCGAGCACCGCCGTCGACCTCGCGAGCACCGCCGTCGACGCCAAGGGCACGACCGTCGACGCCCGGACCACGGCCCGACTCGCCATGTTCACCGGGGTGTTCAACCTGCTGTGGGCGACCGTCACGGTCCTGATGATCGTGCGGCCCGGTTCGACCACGGGAGCGTGACTCGACCCCGCCTTCCCAGCGGTGCTCGGGTGGGTGCATGATCCGGCCATGCATCCACAGCAGTCGCCCTCCCAGGCCTACGTCACCTCCGTGGCCGCCCGTCTCGCCGCCGACGAATGCCGTACGTGGTGGGAGGAGTGGGCCGGGGTGCCCGTGCTCGTCGGGCGCCGGGCCGACTTCCGGTGGAGCTGGATGGGGACGAAGCTGCACCTGTTCACGGTCGCGGCGGCGGTCCAGGAGATCACCATCCCCACCATCGAGACCTTCACCGACCAGGTGCTGACGTACGCGAAGAAGACGAAGGGCGGGCTGCCGGCCGGGATCCAGAACGGCGTCGGCGCGTTCCCCGTGCTGGTCAGCGACCGGGTGGACCCGGCGGCCATCCGGTGGGCGGAGGCCCAGCAGCGCAACAAGTGGGCGTGCATGGCCCGGCCCGTGGTGGTCGACAGCACCCAGCAGTACGTGGGCTCGTACCGGGGCACCCCGGTCGTCGGCCTCGCCTACTCCTCGTACTTCGAGGACAAGGCCCGGCGGTACTTCTACGGCTGACCGGCGGCCGAACGGTCCTGGGACCGGCTGTGGATCAGCCACCTCTCGTCCACCGGCTCCGTCCGGAACCGTCGCGCCACCGAAGCCGCGACCAGTACCCACGCGCCCAGCACCAGCGTGAAGAAGGCCCAGGACAGGGGCCATACGGCAGCGTCCGGGGGCTCGGCGGGGGCGTGGAAGGACACGTACATCAGGGCGGCCGGCGGGACGGCGACCAGGAGCACGGGCCAGGCCAGGGCGTCCCGGTGGCCGAAGTAGGCCGCGAGGAGCAGGAGGACGAGGGCGAGGACGATCACGCGCGTGACCGTCACCGGGGTCGTCTGCGTGAGGGCGCCCTCCAGTTCGGGCCGGTCGCGCAGGTCCCACGGAAGACAGAGGCGGTACGCGGCCGCGGCGAGGGCGGCGCCGAGCAGGCGGGTCAGCCAGCGTTCCGGCCAGGGGCGCGTGCGCAGGGGGCGGAGCAGCTTCTCGGTCATGCGTATGAGGGTTCCGGGGCGGGTGGCGGGCCGACAGAGTACGGGTACTCAGACCGGCCTGCTCCCCCGTACCCAGAAGGCGCCCGGGTGGGCCGCCTCCCGAAAGGGCCACGGCTCGAAGGGCCATAGCCCGAAGGGGCCGCGGGGAACCGCGCGACCGGCCCCGACGGCGCGGCAGCCGACGAACGATCCGATCCGGTCCGATCCGGTCCGGTCCGATTGGATCCGATCCGATCGATCCGGCCTGCCCGCCCCGCCCCGCCCCGGCCTGCCCCGCCCCGGCCCCCGCTAGGCGGAGCTCCGCGCCGACAGCGGCTCCGCGATGTCCTCCAGCGAGCGCTGCTCCGCGCGTACCGCGAGGAAGGCCGCCACCAGGCCCGCCGCGCACATCAGGCTCGCCCCGATCCGGAAGGCGAGGACGGTGTCGCCGACGACGCCGGACTCCGTCAGCTCGGCGAAGATCAGCGGGCCGCTGATACCGCCGGCGGCTGTGCCGAGGGCGTAGAAGAAGGCGATGGCCATCGCGCGGGTCTCCATGGGGAAGACCTCCGAGACCGTCAGGTAGGCGCTGCTCGCGCCGGCCGACGCGAAGAAGAGGACCACGCACCAGCAGGCCGTCAGGGTCACCTCGTCGAGCGAACCCCGGCCGAACAGCCAGGCGGTGACGAAGAGCAGCAGCCCGGAGAGCAGGTACGTCGACGAGATCATGATCTTGCGGCCGACCGTGTCGAACAGCTTGCCGAGCAGCAGCGGGCCGAGCAGGTTGCCGGCGGCGATGACGGCGAAGTAGTAGCCGGTGTCGGAGGTCGGGACGTCGTAGAAGGTGGTGAGGATCGCGCCGAAGCCGAAGGTGATCGCGTTGTAGAGGAACGCCTGGCCGATGAAGAGGGAGAAGCCGAGGATCGCGCGGCGGCGGTACCGGGAGAAGACCGTACGGGCGATCGTGCCGAAGCCGATGCTCTCGCGCTGATGGACGGTCATCTCCTGGTCGGTCGCCGGCAGCGGGCGGCCCTTCTCGGCCTCGACCCTCTCCTCCGCCTCGCCCACGAGGCGTTCGGCCTCCTGTTCATGGCCGTGGATCAGCAGCCATCGTGGGCTCTCGGGGACGTTGCGGCGGACCAGCAGGATCACCAGGCCCAGGACGACGCCGAGGGCGAAGGTCAGCCGCCAGCCGACGTTCGCCGGGAAGATGTCGGTGTTCAGGGCGACGATCGACAGCAGCGAGCCGCCGATCGCGCCGAGCCAGAAACTGCCGTTGATGACGATGTCGACGCGGCCCCGGTACTTGGACGGGATCAGCTCGTCGATGGCGGAGTTGATGGCCGCGTACTCGCCGCCGATGCCGAAGCCGGTGAGGAAGCGGAAGAGGAAGAACCACCAGGTGGAGAAGGAGACGGCCGTCAGCGCGGTCGCCGCCAGATAGACCAGCAGGGTCACCATGAACAGCTTCTTGCGGCCGAACCGGTCGGTCATCCGGCCGAAGAAGAGGGCGCCCGCACAGGCGCCCGCCACGTACAACGCGGCCGCCATACCGGTGACCTGCGCGGACGTGATCGGCAGTCCGCTGCCCTCCTCGGAGAGCCGGCCCGCGATGTTGCCGACGACGGTCACTTCCAGACCGTCGAGGATCCACACGGTGCCGAGACCGATGACGATCGTCCAGTGCCAGCGCGACCAGGGAAGACGGTCCAGGCGCGCCGGAACGGCCGTGGTGATCACACCCGGTGACTTCGAGTCAGTGACGGACATGGGCTGGGGCTCCCTCCACCTGAGCGAACCCGATCCGTGTGCCCCGACGAGCAGCAACTACGCCCCGACCGCCGGCGGAGCGCCCGTGCTCCCACCGCCTCCTACGCCCCCAGCGCCCGCGACACCGTGTAGATCAGCAGGCCCGCCAGGGAGCCCACGACCGTGCCGTTGATCCGGATGAACTGCAGGTCGCGGCCGATGTTGGCCTCGATCTTCCTGGTGGTGTGCTCGGCGTCCCAGCCCGCGACGGTCTCGGTGATCAGGGAGGTGATCTCCGCGCGGTAGGTGGTGACGACATGCACCGCCGCCCCCTCGATCCACTTGTCGAGCTTGTCCTGCGCGCTCGGTTCGGTGGCCATCCGGGTGCCCAGCGACAGCAGGGACGAGCGGACCCGCAGCCGCAGCTCGCTGCGCTCGTCCTCGGCCGCGGACACGATCATCGACCGTACGGCCGTCCAGGCGGAGGCGATGAGGTCCTGGACCTCGCCCCGGCCGAGGACCTCGCCCTTCAGCCGCTCCACGCGTGCCCGGGTCTCCGTGTCGGACTGGAGGTCGGTGGCGAAGTCGGTGAGGAAGCGGTCCAGGGCGCCACGCGCCGGATGGGTGGGCGAGTCGCGCATCTCGGTGGTGAAACGCAGCAGCTCCTTGTAGACCCGCTCGCCGATGCGCCGGTCGACGAACCGCGGGGTCCAGCCGGGGGCTCCGCCCTCGACCGCGTCCATGACCTGCTCGTCGTGCAGTATCAGCCAGTTCTGGGCGCGGGCGCAGATCAGGTCCACGATCCGCCGGTGGCCGCCGTCCGTGACGATCTTCTCCAGCATCTTGCCGATACCGGGCGCGATCTCCTGGGCGTTGGCCCGCCGGGTGATCGCCTCCCCGACCACGGCCTGCACGTCCGAGTCGCGCAGCACGGTCAGCGCGCCCCGCAGGGCGGTCGCCAGTTCGGCCGTCACCCGGTCGGCGTTCTGCGGTTCGGCGAGCCAGGCACCGAGCCGGCTGCCGATGCCGACGGCCCGCAGCCGCTGCCGTACGACGTCCTGGGAGAGGAAGTTCTCACCGACGAACTCACCGAGCGAGACGCCCAGTTGGTCCTTCTTGGTGGGGATGATCGCGGTGTGCGGGATGGGCAGTCCGAGCGGATGCCGGAACAGCGCGGTCACGGCGAACCAGTCGGCGAGCGCGCCCACCATGCCCGCTTCGGCGGCCGCCGCGACATATCCGGCCCAGGCGCCCGCGCCCTCGTGCGAGGCCCACTTGGCCAGCACGTACACCACGGCCACGAAGAGCAGCAGCCCGGCGGCGATGAGCTTCATCTGCCGCACGCCCCGCTGTTTCTCCTCGTCGGCGGCGCTGAACGTGGTCATGGTGCGGTGCGAGGCGCGCGCGGGGGCACCGGCCGCCTCCGCCGCCCGCCGGGCCCCTCCGGCCGGTTCCGCGGGCTCTGCGGGTTCTGCCTGTTCCGCTTCCGTACGGTTCATTCGCTCCACCCGTTCCTGTCCCCCGTACACATTGTCCGTTCTTCGACGCCTTCCCCGGCGCTGCGACTCTTGGTGACGTACTCCATAGGCCTACCGAGACCTACTCCTGGAACGAAACAGGAGTTCCCCGCGTCTGTCCGGGCGGGGGAACCGATGGGGGTTCACGCAAGCAACCCCCATCCCATGCCGCATCATGGGGTGATCACATCGGAGCCCCCGGGCTCCACAGCCCGAGGAGTAACCCACCGCATGACCAAGCGTCACGGTTATGCACTTCTGGCGGCCGTCGCCGCCCTGGTCGTGGCGATCTCGGCCGCGATATACACCGGTGTCGGCACCGACCACGGCACCCCCCGGCAGGAGACCTTCGCCCGCGCGCCCCACAACAGCGCCGCCCCCGCCTCCACCGGCGTCTGGGTCGGCGCCTGGGCCGCGTCGCCGAGCGGCTCCGAGCCGGGCACCGAGCAGGACGGCCTCGCCGGCCGCTCGGTGCGCAACGTGGTGCACACGACCGCCGCCGGTACGAGTGCCCGCGTCACCCTGTCCAACCTCTACGGCCAGCAGCCGCTGACCATCACCCACGCCTCGCTCGCCGTGGCCGCCTCGACGGACACCCCGGCCGCGGCGGCCGACACCATGCGCCGGCTCACCTTCGCCGGCAACCCGACGGTCGTCGTCCCGCCGGGACAGCAGGTGGTGAGCGACGCCGTACGGGTGGCCATCCCGCACGACGGCGACGTACTGATCACCACCTACTCCCCCACGCCCTCCGGCCCCGCGACCTACCACGCGCACGCCCGGCAGATCTCGTACACCGCCGAGGGCGACCGGGCCGAGGACGTCACCGGGGAGCCGTACACCACACAGTCCCTGCACTGGCGTTACGTCACCGCCCTGGACGTCCTGAGCAACGAGTCCGACGGCACGGTCGTGGTCCTCGGCGACTCGCTCACCGACGGCGTCACCTCCACGGTCGGCGAGAACCGGCGCTGGACCGACGTCCTCTCCGGCCGCCTGCGCGCCGCCACCGGCTCCTCGGACGCGCCCCGCTACAGCGTGGTCAACGAGGGCATCAGCGGCAACCGCGTCCTCACCGACGGCTACGGCCGCCCCGCCGAGAACCCCAGCGGCCTCGCCCGCTTCCAGCGCGACGTCCTCGGCCGCACGGGCGTCAAGGCCGTCGTGATCGACCTCGGCGTCAACGACATCCTGAAGAACCCCGGCCGGGCCGACCCCGACGCCATCACCGCGGGCCTGCGCCGGCTCGTCGACCGGGCCCACGCCCGCGGCCTGCGGGTGGTCGGCGCCACCCTCATGCCCTTCCACGGCCACCGCGGCTACTCCGACCAGCGCGAATCCGTCCGCCAGGCCATCAACGCCCAGATCCGTTCCGGCCAGGTCTACGACGCCTACGTCGACTTCGACAAGGCCCTGCGCGACCCCTACGCCCCCCGCCGCCTGCGCCCCGACTACGACTCGGGCGACCACCTCCACCCGAGCGACAAGGGGTACGAGCGGATGGCGGACGTCTTCGACCTGGAGAAACTGAAGGGCGCGGCACCGGCGGAGCTGTAAGCCGGGGGCCTGGGCCGGAGCCGTGGCCCGGCCCGGTCCGGTCCCGGGGAACCGCGCGACCGGCCGCGGCGCGACCACGTCCGGCGTCCGGCGGCCGGCCTACCGCTCCCGTCTCCGCCGCCGTTCCCGCTCCTCCTCGCGCCGCGAGCGCACCGCGTCCCTGATCTGGTCCATGGCCTCGCGGTGCGCCTCGTGCGTGTGGTCGCGATGGGAGGCGTGCAGTTCGCGGCGGGCCCGCCGGCGCTCCAGCCGCTCCTGCCGCCGCGCCTCCTTCAACCGCTGGCGCTCCGCCTTCGGCACCTTCCGCTCCACACCGACCCCGCCCCAGAACGCGAAGCCGGTGATGATCACGCGGGGCGCGCCGGGCTCACCCGGCACGCCCTCCTGGCCGTGGTCGAAGCCGCCCATGATCCCGACGCCCCGGACGACCACCTCGACGCCGGGCGGCACGACCACGTTGATCCCACCCATGATCACCACGCAGTTGATCGTGACCTCGCGGCTAGCGAAGTTCGCGTCCCGCAGGTCCAGTTCACCGCCGCCCCAGAACGCGAAGCAGTCGAACCGCTCGGGCACGGTCCACCGCCCCTTGCGCTCGAACCCGGACAGCACCGCCACGCCCCAGGTGGACGTCCCGTCGCCGCCGACGATCCGCTCGGGCCAACTCGCCTCCCCCGCAGGCCCCTTGACCAGCGACACGGACGGCGGCGACACGAGCGCCGGCGGGGCCACGGCTCCCGCGCCGGGCAGATCCCGGGTGATCGGCGCCAACTCGCCGTACGTCCGCGCCTTGTACGTCGCGTCCAGCCGCTCCTCGAACTCCTCCATGTCGAGCCGCCCCTCCGCGAGGGCGTCCCGCAACTGCTCGGAGACTCGTTCACGATCGGCGTCGGAGGCACGAAGATCCGCGGCGGCCGGAACATCCGGCAGGTCGTCCGTCATACGGATCAGCGTACGAGGAACCCTCGCGCCGGGCTATGACACGGCCTGTTCCGGCTCCCCCACCCGCTCGGCCTGTTGCGCGTACATCTGGGCGATCACTGCCTCGATGTCCGGCTCGCGCACCGACAGGTCCACCAGCGGATACTCCGAGGCGATCCGCGCCACCAGCGGGGCCGCCGACTCCGACGCCGGGAAGGCGAGCCACTGCCGGGGGCCCTCCACCCGGACGACCCGGGCGGGCGCGGCCTCGATCGGCGGCAGTTCGCGCTCCAGGTCGACGACGAGGGTCCGCTCGCTCTCGCCCACCTCGTGCAGCCCGGTCAGCGGCCCGTCGTACATCAGGCGCCCGTGATCGATGACCATCACCCGGCGGCACAGCTGCTCGATGTCCTGGAGGTCGTGCGTGGTCAGCAGCACGGTCGTGCCCTGCTCGGTGTTGAGCTCCCTGAGGAACTCCCGGACCTTGGCCTTGCTGATGACGTCGAGCCCGATCGTGGGCTCGTCCAGGTACAGCACCTCGGGGTCGTGCAGCAGGGCCGCCGCGATGTCCCCGCGCATCCGCTGGCCGAGCGAGAGCTGCCGCACGGGTACGTCCAGCAGGTCGCCCAGTTCGAGCAGTTCGACGCAGCGGTCGAGGTTCTCGCGGTACCGGGCGTCGGGGATGCGGTACATGCGGTGCATCAGGCGGTAGGAGTCGATGAGCGGCAGGTCCCACCACAGGGTCGTACGCTGCCCGAACACCACCCCGATGCGCCGGGCCAGCCGCGTCCGCTCGCGGGACGGGTCGATGCCGGCGACCCGCAGCCGGCCCCCGCTCGGCGTCAGGATGCCGGTCAGCATCTTGATCGTCGTCGACTTCCCGGCGCCGTTCGGCCCGATGTAGCCGACCATCTCGCCCCGCGCCACCGTGAAGGAGATCGAGTCGACCGCCCGCACCTCACGCCGCTCCCGCCGCAGGAACCCTGTCTTCTTCCGGACGTCGAAGACCTTCTCCACCTGGTCGAGTTCGATGAACCCGCTGTCCGTCACACCTGACTCCACGCCTGGCTCCCTAACTCCCCGTACTCCGATACGAACGCAGCCCCGCCCGCCACGCGACCCCCGCCAGCGCACAGCAGGCCACACCGACCAGCGGCGGTGCGAAGGCCAGCCAGGCCGGCAGGTCGAGGGGGTAGGGACGGCCCAGGACGTACAGCCCCGGCACCCAGTTGACGAAGGCGAGCGGCAGGACGAAGGTCACACCGCACAGCAGGTCCTTGGCGAAGAGGGCCGGGGGGTACTGCAGCAGTGTCGCGCCGCCGTACGTGAAGGCGTTCTGCACCTCGGAGGCGTCCTGGGCGACGAACTGGAAGGCCGCGCCCCCGACGAACACCGCCGCGAAGATCAGTCCGCCGCTGCCCACCATCAGCGGGATCATCAGCACCTTGACCGGTGTCCACGCGATGTCGAGCGTGGTCAGGGCGTATCCGAGGACGAACAGGCCCTGGGTGATCCGGCCGAGGCGGCGCAGCGCGAACTTGTCGGCGGCGACCTGGGCGAGCACCGGTACGGGGCGGACGAGGAGGGTGTCCAGCGTGCCGTCCCGGATCCGGCGGCCGAGCCGGTCCATCGAGCCGATCATCAGATCCGCGAGGCCGAAGGCGACGCCGGAGGTGCCGTAGAACAGGGCGATCTCGGGCAGGGTGAACCCGCCCAACTCGTCGACCTGCGAGAACATCAGCAGGATCGCGACGAAGTCGAAGGAGGTCGCCGCGAAGTTCCCGAAGGTGGTCATCGCGAAGGACGCGCGGTAGGCCATCGTGGAGCGGATCCACATGGCGGCGATCATGCGGTAGGCGCGCAGCCCGTCGCGGACCCGGCTGTACGTGCCGTACTCGTCGAACGGGTTCTCCCGCTCGGCGCCCGCGACGGGGCGCTCGTCGACGTCAGCCACCCTGGACCACGACCTTCCGCGTCGCCACCGACTGGATCAGCCGACCGACCGCCAGCAGCACCGCCGCCCACGCGAGCTGGAAGGCGTACGTCCCCCAGGGGTCGGCCTCGCCCAGCAGGACGTCCGCCGGGGCCTGGAGCAGCGCGGACCAGGGCAGGAGGCGTGCGAGGTCGCCGAGCGCGCCGGGGAAGACGCTCAGCGGGAGGAGCATCCCGGAGAAGAAGACTCCGGTGAGCCAGGTGATCTGCATCGCTCCGGCGCCGTCGAGGAGCCAGAACGCCGACAGCGCGACGATGTACCGGATCGCGAAGCTGACGAGGGCCCCCAGGGCGACCGCGACGAGACAGGCGAGCCAGGGCAGCGGGCCGTCGGGCAGGGCCAGGTCGAAGAAGAGGGCGCCGCACACCATGGGGGCGACACCGCGTCCGAGCAGCTGGAACAGGGCCCGGCCGAGGTCGGCGGCGAGCCACCACAGCTGGAGGTCGACGGGCCGGTACAGGTCGACCGCGATGTCCCCGGTCCGGATCCGCTCGATCACCTCCTCCTCGAAGCCGACGCTGCCCAGTACCATCACCGCGAACATGGCCTGACCGACCCAGACATAGGTGAGGGCCTGCGCCTGGTCGTAGCCGCCGAGGTGGGGCTTCTCGTGCCAGAGCGCCAGGTAGGTGTATGCGAGGATGAAGCCGAAGACGGTGTTGGTGAACACTCCCGCGGCGGTGGCCACCCGATATGTCGCGTACCGCCTGAAACCACCGGCGGCGACGGCGGCGTACAACCGCCCTGTGCCCACGAGGAAACTCCCATCCGCTGCGAAGAGTTAGGCGAAAGGCCGAGGCCTGGACCGATTCGGGCCGAAGCGAAGAAGCCTAGTCCGCGGCCGGAGGGGCCTGCCACGCGTTTTCGGGGGCGGACGGTGGTGCTCGTTGTGGTGTGCGGGGCACGTACCGGGATCCGGGAACGGATCGAGCGGAACGGGAGTCTTACTCCGGGGTGCAGAACCGACCCGGAGTGGGCGCAAAGCGTACGAGTCCGTACGGAAATGAACGTACGACGCGAAAACAGGAGCACGGCAGCACGATGAGCGACGAGCCGCAGCCGAAGCGGAACGGCCCGGGCTGGACACCGAGAGACCCGGAGCGACGCACTCCGGGCACGACTCCGGGGTCCGGCGACCACGCCGCCAAGGGGAACACCGACGGCCGACCCGGCCCGGCACCGGGCGACAGCCCGAAGGGGAGGCCCGACACGGCCGCCCCGCGCGGGGGCGCCGCGGCGTCCCCGGGGAAGCCTGACGGGGCGTCCACCGGGGGGTCCGACGCAGCGTCCACCGGGAAGCCCGGCACGCCGTCCACCGAGCGACCGGGCACGACGCCCGGCGGGGGGCGGGACGGACGGTCCGTTGGGCCGACCGGGGGACGGTCGGGCGCGGCGGCCGGGGAGTCGTCGGGTGGCTCCGGTCCGGCTTCTGACGGACAGTCCGGCTCGGCGGTCGGCTCGGCATCCGGCGGACAGTCCGGCTCGGCGGTCGGCGGGCAGCGCGGAAGGCAGTCCGGTGCGCCGGGTGGGCAGTCCGGTGCGCCAGGTGGGCAGTCCGGCGCGGCTGGTGGCGGGAGGCCTGGCGGGCAGTCCGGCTCGGCGTTCGGTGGACGGTCCGACAGCCGGTCCGGTCCGGCCGGGGGTGCGTCCGGCGGTAAGCCGGGCGCACAGTCCGGCTCGGCGGCCGGCGGGAGCTCCGGCGCCGTGACCGGCGGTGTGCCTGGTGGGCAGTCCGGCGCGGCGGCCGGTCGGCAGGCCGGTGCACAGTCCGGTGCGACGTCCGGTGGACGGCCCGGCGCGGCACCTGGGCGTGAGCCGGGCGCGCAGTCCGGCGCGGCATCCGGTCGGCAGGCCGGCGCGCAGTCCGGCGCGGCATCCGGTGGGAAGTCCGGCTCGGCTCCCTCCGGCTCGGCGCCCGGGGGGAAGCCCGGCTCGGGATCCGGCCGTACGCCGGAGGCCAAGGCCCCGGGCTTCGACGGCAAGTCCGTCGCCGGTGCCGCCGGCAGCCCCGCGGCCGGCAGCGGTGGCAGCGCCGCCGGCGTCCCCGACGCCAGGGCGGCCAGAGCCGCTCGGGCGGCCAGGGCCGCCAAGGCCGCCGGCGCGACCGCGGAGGGCGGCTCCGTCGGCGCCGCCCCCCGAACGGCGGCCGGAGCCGGGGACGACACCCCCACCACCACCCTCGCCATCACCCCGGGCCGCAAGCCCGCCGCGGCGTCCGCGGGGGCCGGGGGTGACACGCCGACCCAGGCCCTGGGCGTCGTCTCCGCCACGAAGGCCGCCGCCCCGGCACCGGCCCCGGCACCCGCCGCCGTGCCCGCCGTCTCCCCCGCTCCCCAGGCCGGGGGCGGCAAGGCCAAGAAGGGCAAGCGGCCCAAGCGCACCGGCTGGAGACGACTGTTCCCCACCTGGCGCATGGTGCTCGGCGCCTTCGTCATCGGACTCATGCTGATCGTCGGCGCCTTCGTGCTCGGCTACAACATGGTCCACATCCCCAAGGCGAACGCGTTCGCGACCAAGCAGAGCAACGTCTACCTCTACGCCGACGGCTCCCAGATCGCCCGCGACGGCGAGGTCAACCGCGAGAACGTCCCGCTGTCGAAGGTCTCCAAGGAGGCCCAGCGCGCCGTACTGGCCGCCGAGGACCGCGACTTCTACTCCGAGCCGGCCATCGACCTCAAGGCCATGCTCCGCGCCGGCTGGAACACCGCCACCGGCAAGGGCAAGCAGTCCGGCTCGACGATCACCCAGCAGTACGTGAAGAACTACTACCTGGCCCAGGACCAGACCGTCACGCGCAAGGCGAAGGAGTTCTTCATCTCCATCAAGCTGGACCGCGAGGTGACCAAGGACGAGATCCTGGAGGGCTACCTCAACACCAGCTTCTTCGGCCGCAACGCCTACGGCATCCAGGCCGCCGCCCAGGCCTACTACGGCATCGACGCCGACGAACTCACCGCCGAGCAGGGCGCCTACCTCGCCGCCCTGGTCAACGCGCCCAGCATGTACGACGTCGTCGCCCACCCCGAGAACAAGAAGGCGGCGCTCGCCCGCTGGAACTACGTCCTCGACGGCATGGTCAAGGAGGGCTGGCTCAAGCAGTCCGAGCGGACCGGTGCGAAGTTCCCGATGCCGAAGCAGGCCACCACCTCCACCGCCTTCTCCGGCCAGCGCGGCTACCTCGTCGAGGCCATCAAGTCGTACCTCATCGAGCACAAGATCATCGACGAGAAGGCGCTGGAGAACGGCGGTGGCTACCGCATCACCACCACCATCCAGCCCAAGATGCAGGACGCCTTCATCAAGGCCGTCGACGACCAGCTGATGGACAAGCTCGACAAGAAGAACCGCAAGGCCGACAAATACGTCCGCGCCGGCGGCGTCTCCATCGACCCGAAGACCGGCAAGGTCATCGCGATGTACGGCGGCATCGACTACACCAAGCAGTACGTGAACAACGCGACCCGCCGTGACTTCCAGGACGGCTCCATCTTCAAGCCCATCGTGTTCGCCTCCGCCGTGGACAACTCCTCCAACACCCAGAGCGGCCAGGCGATCACCCCCAACACCGTCTACGACGGCACCAACAAGCGCCCCGTCGTGGGCTGGCCCGGCCCGGCGTACGCCCCCGAGAACGAGGACTACGTCAACTACGGCAACATCACGGTCCGCCAGGCCACCCAGAGCTCGGTGAACTCGGTGTACGCGCAGATGGCCGTGGACGTGGGCCCCGAGAAGGTCGAGAAGACCGCGATCGACCTCGGCCTGCCCAAGAACACCCCGGACATGAACCCGTACCCCTCCATCGCCCTGGGCACCGCCACCGCGAGCGTCCTGGACATGGCCGAGGTGTACGCCACGCTCGCCAACCACGGCCGGCACGGCACGTACACGATGATCGAGAAGATCAGCAAGGACGGCCAGGCGGTCGACCTGCCCTCCACGGAGTCCACCCAGGCCGTCAGCCGCCAGGCCGCCGACACCACCACCTCCGTGCTGCAGAGCGTCGTCCAGAGCGGCACCGCCACCGCCGCGCAGGCCTCCGGCCACCCGGTCGCCGGCAAGACCGGCACCGCCGAGGAGGACAAGGCCGCCTGGTTCGCCGGCTACACCCCCGACCTCGCCACCGTCGTCTCCGTCATGGGCCAGGACCCCAAGACGGGCGCCCACAAGCCCCTGTACGGCGCGATGGGTCTGCAACGCGTCAACGGCGGCGGGGCGCCCACCGACATCTGGGCGCAGTTCACCAAGACCGCCCTGAAGGGCAAGAAGGTCAAGCAGTTCGACCTCGACCTCCAGGTCGGCGCCGACGTCGTCTACACCCCGCCGAGCACGCCCGCCGACGAGCCGGGGGCCACCGGCGACGAGGAGACCGGCGGCGCCACGGGCGACGAGGAGACCGGCGGACCGTCCGACGACGACACCGGCAACGGCACCACCACCGGCGGCACGCCCACCACGGACGGCGGCACGACGTCCACGGGCGGCACGGCGACGGACGGAGGTACCACGTCCACCGGCGGCACCTCGACGGACGGCGGCGCCACGTCGACGGGCGGTGCCACGACCGACGGAGGCACAGGCTCCACCGGGGGCCCCACCACCGACGGCGGTACGACGGACGGCGGGGCCACCACGGGAGGCGACACCTCGGTGGGGCCGTTCGGTTGACCGGGGCTGCTCAGTGGCCGGAGGTGGCCTTCAACCCCACCACGGCCACGAGCAGCAGACACACGAAGAAGATCCGGGCGGCGGTGGCCGGCTCCCCCAGCCACACCATGCCGCACACCGCCGCCCCGGCCGCACCGATCCCCACCCACACGCCGTACGCGGTACCGATGGGGAGCGTCCTCGCGGCGTGCGAGAGCAGCAGCATGCTGGCGACGATCCCGGCGCCGGTGAGCACGCTGGGCAGCGGCCGGGTGAAGCCGTCGGTGTACTTCATGCCGATCGACCAGCCGACCTCCAGCAGTCCGGCGACGACGAGCAGAACCCAGGCCATGAGGGCACCTCCGTGATCCATGAGCGGAATCGGGGTGCGTCGTCTTTGCGGATCCCGGTACGGCGCGTCTCGTCGGGTTCCGTCAAAGGTAGCAAAACGAAGGCGTGAGGGGCTGGTGATCATGGTCACCAGCCCCTCACGCCCGTCAAAGCAATGATTCAAAGATGATGCAGAGATGGTTCAGAGATACAGGCCGGTGGAGTCCTCCGACCCCTCGAACCGGTCCGCGGCCACGGCGTGCAGGTCGCGCTCGCGCATCAGGACGTACGCGACACCCCGGACCTCGACCTCCGCGCGGTCCTCCGGGTCGTAGAGGACACGGTCGCCGGGCTCGACGGTCCGCACGTTCTGGCCGACCGCCACGACCTCGGCCCAGGCGAGGCGCCGGCCCACGGCCGCGGTCGCGGGGATCAGGATGCCGCCGCCGGAACGCCGCTCGCCCTCGGCGGTGTCCTGCCGCACGAGCACGCGGTCGTGCAGCATCCGGATGGGCAGCTTGTCGTCGTGCTGGGTCTTCTCGCTCACGCCCCGAACCTACCTGCCTTCGTCCCCGTCCTCGTCCCGGCCCGCGCCTCTGTCCGCGTCAGGACCTGCGGCGCCGGGTGCCGAGGGCGAGGAGGCCGACGACACCGACGACCACGAGGGCCACCGGCACGATGCGCTCGACCCGGGGCGCCCCGTCCTCGTCGACGAACTGACCCCTGACGTCGCTGACGACTCGGTTGACCGAGACGTAGGCCTTGCCGAGGGTGTGGTCGATGTTCGAGACGACCTTGGCCTTGGCGTCGCCCACGATCGTCCTGGGGTGCACGCGGACGCCGATCTCGTCGAGCGTCTCGGCGAGGTTGTCGCGGCGGCGCTTGATGTCCGCCTCGATCTCGGCCGGGGTTCTGATGTCCGAGGTCTCCGCCACCGCGCGGCCTCCCGTTGTCGGTTGTCGGTGAATTCTCTTGGTTGCGGACAGTCTGTCAGCTCCACCCCGCGCCGCACCGCCAGGGCCCGCCATTACGCTGGACCGATGAGCGAGCGACTCCAGCCCGGCGACGTGGCCCCCGCCTTCACCCTCCCGGACGCCGACGGCAACGAGGTGTCCCTGTCCGACCACAAGGGCCGCAAGGTCATCGTCTACTTCTACCCGGCCGCCCTGACCCCCGGCTGCACCAAGCAGGCCTGCGACTTCACCGACAACCTGGAGCTCCTCGCGGACGCCGGGTACGACGTCCTCGGCATCTCCCCCGACAAGCCCGAGAAACTCGCCAAGTTCCGCGAGAAGGAGTCCCTGAGGGTCACCCTCCTCGGCGACCCCGACAAGACGGTCCTCGACGCCTACGCGGCCTTCGGCGAGAAGAAGAACTACGGCAAGACCTACATGGGCGTCATCCGCTCGACGATCATCGTCGACGAGGAGGGCAAGGTCTCCCACGCCCTCTACAACGTCCGCGCGACGGGCCACGTAGCGAAGATCATCAAGGACCTGGGCATCTGAGCCCACCCGCCCGCCCGACAACGGCTCGTACCCGGACCGCCCCGGTACGAGCCGTTCCGCATCCCGGACATGACCGCCCGACCAGCGACTCGTTACAGTGGATGGGGCGCTCCGTCACCTTGCAGATCGACCATGTCAACGGGAACTGGCGGGACAATCGCCGGGAGAACCTGCGCTACCTGTGTCCCAACTGCCATGCCGTGACAGAAACGTGGTGCCGTCAGAAGGGCCGAGTCCCCCTCGCCGGGTGACCGACAGCCCCGTACACTGAGTGCCGCCGGTCGAACCTGATGACCGTTTTTGAGCGGCCGTGATGGAATTTGGCAGTCATGCTGGGTTTAGGTCCCAGTGGGTTCACACCCGTGTGGGTTCGAGTCCCACCGGCCGCACGCACGCAGAAGAGGGACCGCACAATCTGGCGGTCCCTCTCTTGCAGCTCAGCCCACCAGCTCCCGCAGCACCGGCACCAGCCCCCCGAACGCCTTCCCCCGGTGGCTGATCGCGTTCTTCTCCTCGGCGGTCAGCTCGGCGCAGGTTCGGGTGTCGCCCTCCGGCTGGAGGATGGGGTCGTAGCCGAAACCGTTCGTGCCGACCGGGGTGTGGCGAAGGGTGCCCCTCAGCTGCCCCTCGACCACCCTTTCCGTGCCGTCGGGGAGGGCCAGGGCCGCCGCGCAGTTGAAGTGGGCGCCGCGGTGTTCGTCGGCGATGTCGCCGAGCTGGGCCAGCAGCAGTTCCAGGTTGGCCTTGTCGTCGCCGTGGCGGCCGGCCCAGCGGGCGGAGAAGATGCCCGGGGCGCCGTTCAGCACGTCCACGCACAGACCCGAGTCGTCGGCGATGGCGGGGAAGCCCGTGGCCGTGGCCAGGGCGTGGGCCTTCAGCAGGGCGTTCTCGGCGAAGGTGACGCCGGTTTCCCTGACGTCGGGGATGTCCGGGTAGGCGTCCGCGCCGACGAGCTCGTGCGCGAGGCCTGCGTCGGCGAGGATGGCCTTCAGCTCGGTGAGCTTTCCGGCGTTGCGGGTGGCGAGGATCAGGCGGGTCATGCCCACCAGTATCGCGATCCCCGCCGCCCGGTTCGCATGGGTTACGAGGTGCAGACGTTCGTCAGTTCGCCCGCCGCGTCCGTGATGCCGCTGATGTCGGGCGTCGCGTCGCCGTTCTCGACGGCGGTGCGGGTGTCGGTGACGGCCTTCTGGAGGGAGTCCACGGCCTTGTTGACGTCGGTGTTGTCCGTCTTGTCACCGATCTCGTCGAGGTTCTTGTCGATGGAGGCGAGGGACTCCTCCAGCTGCGTGGGGTCGTCCGCCGCGTTCTGCACGGCCTGCTGGAGGTCGTCCACGCTCCGGGCGATGGCATCGGCGGTCTGGACGCAGTCCAGGGCCTTGTTCACGGCGTCGCAGCCGGTGGTGAGCCCGGCCGTGAGGGCGACGGCAGCTACGGCTCCGGCGATGGTGGTCATGCGACGTCGTCGACTCGCGGCCATGGAACGGTCCTCCTACTGGTTGCAGGCCTGACGGCCCCGGGTACGGCTGGCGCCGTGTGGCCGGGCGCACGGTGGTGTGCCGTGCGCCCGTATGGGCAAGGACGCGGGCGGGGCCGCCGTGGTTGCCGTCCGCGGCCGCGCTCTTGGGGTGCCCTTTACCTTTCGAGGACCGTATCAAGCGCCTTGCGCTGCAGGAGGGCCAGCTCCGTGCAGCCCGAAACGGCCAGGTCCAGCAGCGAGTTGAGTTCCTCGCGGGCGAACGGCTCGGCCTCGGCGGTGCCCTGGACCTCGATGAAGCGGCCGTCGCCGGTGCAGACGACGTTCATGTCGGTGTCGGCCTTCACGTCCTCCTCGTAGCGGAGGTCGAGGAGGGGGACGCCGCCGACGATCCCGACGGAGACGGCCGAGACGGTGCCGGTCAGGGGCTGGCGGCCGGCCTTGACCAGCTTCCGGCCCTGGGCCCAGGTGATGGCGTCGGCCAGCGCGACGTACGCGCCGGTGATGGCCGCCGTACGCGTGCCGCCGTCGGCCTGGAGGACGTCGCAGTCCAGGACGATCGTGTTCTCGCCGAGCGCCTTGTAGTCGATGACGGCGCGCAGGGAGCGGCCGATGAGGCGGGAGATCTCGTGGGTGCGGCCGCCGATCCTGCCGCGTACGGACTCGCGGTCGCCGCGGGTGTTGGTGGCGCGGGGCAGCATGGAGTACTCGGCGGTGACCCAGCCCTCGCCGCTGCCCTTGCGCCAGCGGGGGACGCCTTCGGTGACGGAGGCGGTGCAGAAGACCTTCGTGTCGCCGAAGGAGACGAGGACGGAGCCCTCGGCGTGCTTGCTCCACCCGCGTTCGATGGTGACCGGGCGGAGCTGTTCGGGGGTGCGGCCGTCGATTCGAGACATGGCGCTGAGCCTATCGGCACATACGGAGGGGGCCCCTCCCCCGGCGGTCCGGGGAAAAGGGCCCGTGTGTGGGCGCGTGTGGCTCACATCATGTCTTCGATCTCCGCGGCGATGGGGTCGGCGTCCGTGCCGATGACGACCTGGATCGCGGTGCCCATCTTGACGACGCCGTGGGCGCCGGCGGCCTTGAGGGCGGCGTCGTCCACGAGGGAGGCGTCTCGGACCTCGGTGCGCAGGCGCGTGATGCAGCCCTCGACCTCTTCGATGTTGTCGAGGCCGCCGAGCCCGGCGACGATCTTCTCAGCCTTACTGGCCATGGCACTCTCCCTGTCTTCCCCGGCGGAACGGGGTGCGGAACCGTACGCTGACAGTCTGCGGGACTGTCCGCGACTGGTCTACACCACTGTGGGAGCGGTCGCCAAACGCGACCGGGGCTCAGCCCGATGTCGTCTCGGCGGTCCCGGAGCCCCGGCGGGGATGGTGGTGCCGGTGCACGGGCTCGCCGGGGCCGGTGCCGGGGATCGCCGGAGCCGCCGGGCCCGTGTCGAGGTGGCGGGGTGCGGGCCGGACCGCCCCGCGAAGGGACTCCCCGGAGATCCCGGACCGCCGTGCCGCCCACGCTCACCGCCGCGCCCTCCGCACCGCGGTCTGGCTGAAATCGGTCCCGTACGGCGTTTTCCGATTGCGGTGACCGGCCGTCGGCGCGGTACTCGTAGAGGATCACGCGGTACGCGTAGAAGATCACGCGGTACGCGTAGAGGATCACCGTGCACAGCGCCCCGCACAACGCCGCCCCCCTCACCGGAAGTTGATCACCATGACCACGGCTCCCGCCGAGGACCAGCCCCGCGCCGAGGACCTGCCGCCGTCCTGCCGCGATCTGATCGGCATCCTCGCCCAGACCGACCGGCGCGACGCCTTCGCGGCCCTCGCGCTCGGCGCGACCTCCGTGACCGAGGTGGCTCAGCGGGCCGGCCTGCGCCCGGCGGCCGCCGCCGTCGCCCTGCAGAAGCTCGTCGACGGTCGCATCGCCGCGTACGACGCCGCCGCGCGCGCCTACCGGCTGATCGACGACACGTTCCGGCTGGCCGTCCAGGCGGAGGTGCGGATCTCCGGGCGGGGCGGCGGCGACGGCGCGGGGGCCTACTTCCGCAAGGGACGGCTGACGTCGATCCCCGGCAAGGCCGAGGTCCGCACCCGGGTCCTCACCGTCGTGGCCGGCTCCTTCGAGGCCGGGGTCACCTACTCCGAGGCCAAGGTCAACGCGATCTGCGGGCAGTGGTTCGACGACTGGGTCACCCTGCGCAGGGCGCTCGTGGACGAGGAACTGCTGCGGCGCGACGAGTCGGGCACCCGGTACGCACGCGGATGACCGCATGACCCGGGTCGTGGCCGGTGACGTCACGGCCGCCGCACCGGTGTCGCCGTCAGCGCGTTCTGTCGCCGCCGGGGTTTCGTGGCCCGGCCCGGGCAGGTGGTCGCCGAGCCGTCCGCCGACGGACGTTCGGTGGTACTGAGCGCGGGCCCGGGGCCCGTGGGCGCGGCCACGTTCCGCGCAGCGGCGGCGGTCACGGTACAGGCCGCGGGCCCGGTCGGCACCCTCCGCCTGGAACTCTCCCCGGCCGGCGACGGCCTTCCTCCAGGACTTCGTCGCCGCCGGGGTCCCGCTGGGCCCATCCGGACATCGCCGCGCCCGCGTACGACGACGAGGGCCCGTACGCCGAAGTCCCCTACGGCGGCACCGGGTTCGCGGTGCGCCCGCCGGCCGAGAGGCCGCTCGCGCTGTGCGGCGTGCTCCGGACGGGGCCCGGACCTGCGCGAGCCGTCCGGGAGCGGCGCGGAATCCCGGTCGGAATCCCGGTCGGAATCGCGGTCAAAATCCTGGTAGGAATCGAGGCTTCCTGATCCCGTCCCCCATCTGCTACAACAGGTCTACACCACTGAGTGGTGTAGACCACCACCCGATGGAGGAAGTCCATGAGCACTGCCACCGCGCCAACGGCGGCCCCCGCGAAGAAGTGGGGATCCGGTCTTTTCCAGGGCCTGCAGAAGGTCGGCCGCAGCTTGCAGCTGCCCATCGCCGTGTTGCCGGCGGCGGGCATCCTGCTCCGCCTCGGCCAGGCCGACGTACAGGAGAAGCTGAACCTGCCCGACAAGGTCACGGCGGTCTTCGCCACGGCCGGTGGCGCGATCTTCGACAACCTGCCGATGCTGTTCTGTATCGGCGTCGCGATCGGCTTCGCCAAGAAGTCGGACGGCTCGACCGCGCTGGCCGCCCTGGTCGGCTTCCTGGTCTACAGCAACGTCCTGAAGGCCTTCCCCGTCACCGAGGCCAAGGTGCAGGCCGGCGCCGACGCGGCCGCGACCTACAACAACCCCGGTGTCCTCGGCGGCATCCTCATGGGCCTGCTCTCCGCCGTGCTGTGGCAGCGCTACCACCGCAAGCAGCTGGTGGACTGGCTCGGCTTCTTCAACGGCCGCCGGCTCGTCCCGATCATCATGGCCTTCGTCGGTACCGCGATGGGCGTCTTCTTCGGTCTGGTCTGGGAGCCCATCGGTGGGGTCATCTCCGACGCCGGCGAGTGGATCACCGGGCTGGGCTCGGTGGGTGCCGGTCTGTTCGGTCTGATCAACCGCGCGCTGATCCCGATCGGCATGCACCAGTTCGTCAACACCGTCTCCTGGTTCCAGATCGGCGACTTCACCAACTCCGCCGGCACCGTCGTGCACGGTGACCTGAACCGCTTCTTCGCCGGTGACCCGACCGCCGGTCAGTTCATGTCGGGCTTCTTCCCGATCATGATGTTCGGTCTGCCGGCCGCCGCGATCGCGATCGCGCACTCCGCTCGCCCAGAGCGCCGCAAGGCCGTGATGGGCATGATGATCTCGCTCGCGCTGACCTCCTTCGTGACCGGTGTGACCGAGCCGATCGAGTTCTCGTTCATGTTCATCGCCCCGCTGCTGTACGTGATCCACGCGGTGCTCACCGCCATCTCCATGGCGGTCACCTGGGCGCTCGGTGTCCACGCGGGCTTCACGTTCTCCGCGGGCGCCATCGACTACGGCCTCAACTGGAGCCTGGCCACCAAGCCCTGGTTGATCATCCCGATCGGCCTGGTCTTCGGCGCGATCTACTACGCCGTCTTCCGCTTCGCCATCACCAGGTTCAACCTGCCGACGCCGGGCCGTGAGCCCGAGGAGGAGGTGGAGGACCTCACGAAGGCGTGAGCCGCGGCGGCCGAACGGCGGCGGGGGGGGCGCGCGGGGGGGCGCGGGGGCCCCCCCGCCGCCGTTCGCGTACCGGGCTCAGATCTCGTACGTCACCCTGGGCACCGCCAGCTCCACCGGGCCGTCGTACACCGCGCGGGCGTCGACGAGGTTGACCTGCGGGTCGGTCCACGGCGGGACGTGGGTGAGGACGAGACGGCGGGCGCCCGCCCGGGCCGCCGTCTCACCGGCCTCGCGTCCGTTGAGGTGGAGGTCCGGGATGTCCTCCTTGCCGTGCGTGAAGGCGGCCTCGCACAGGAACAGGTCGGCGTCGCGCGCCAGTTCGTCCAGGGTGGCGGTGACACCGGTGTCCCCGGAGTACGTCAGGACCCGGCCGCCGTGCTCGATGCGGATGCCGTACGCCTCGACGGGGTGGGCGACCCGCTCCGTGTGAATGGTGAAGGGGCCGATCTCGAACGTGCTCGGCTTGACCGTGTGGAAGTCGAAGACCTCGCTCATGGAGGAGGCGGACGGGGTGTCGGCGTAGGCCGTGGTCAGGCGCTGCTCGGTACCCTCCGGTCCGTAGACCGGAATGGGGTCGCAGCGGCCGCCGTCATGGCGGTAGTAGCGTGCGACGAAGTACGCGCACATGTCGATGCAGTGGTCGGCGTGCAGATGGCTGAGGAAGATCGCGTCGAGGTCGTAGAGACCGCAGTGGCGCTGCAGCTCGCCGAGGGCACCGTTGCCCATGTCGAGGAGCAGCCGGAAGCCGTCGGCCTCTACGAGGTAGCTCGAGCAGGCCGATTCCGCGGAAGGGAACGACCCCGAGCAGCCGACGACGGTGAGCTTCATGAGAGCTGGAACCTCCGCGCTGGCGTGAAGTCGTGACAGTCGTGTCAGTCGTGACGTGCAGACGGGTTGCGGATTGCAGTTAGCGGGGTTGCGACGTTCGGGCGTGGGTGCAACGAGAGTGGTGCGGTCCGTTGAGCGTAAGGCGCGAAAGGGTGGGTCGCTCCTCCGCCAGGGGCCGTTGTGGGCGAACTCACCTGTGGTGTCACCGGTTCGGCTGGTCATAGGGCCATTGGGGCGCGCGTGGGCCGGGGTGAGGTGGTGCTCAGGAGCGCGCGAGCGCGTGAGGGGGCGGACGTTACGTGGTGTGCGCCGGTACGGTCGTGGCTATGGACACGTCATGGTGGCCGGCGCTCGCGGCTGTGGTGTTGCTGGCCCTGCTCGCCGCGGTCGTCGACGGGTGGGGACGTTCGCGACGGCCGCCTCGGCGGACTGGGCGGACGGGGCGGACTCGGCCCCCTGGGCGCCCCGAGCGGGTGCGCGGGCCGGTGCCGGGACCCAGGCCCGCCGAGATCTGGTGGGCGAGCGTGCCCTTCGAGGACGGGCCCGGGGAGAAGGACCGGCCCTGTCTCGTACTGACGGTACGCGGGAACCGTGCCCGCGTCGCCAAGATCACCAGTCGCCGCCGTGACGAACGGCCCGGCGTGATCCCGCTGCCCCCGGGCGCGGTCGGTGACGCCCGCGGCCGCCCCAGCTTCCTGGAGACGGACGAGCTGCGGGAGGTGCGGCTGCGTGACTTCCGCCGCAAGGCGGGGGTGGCCGACCCGGCCCTGTGGGCCCAGGTCCGCCACCTGTCGAAGTGAGGGGCGGCCGGTTGTTCGACTGCGGGTCCGGTGGGGGCTGGTCGCGCAGTTCCCCGCGCCCCTGAAGCATCGGGCCCTGCGGGCCTGAGAAGCACGGGGCGCAGCCCCTGCTTCTCAGGGGCGCGGGGAACTGCGCGAGAAGCCCCACCGGACCCGCACCCCACGAACGCACCCGGCCCACACCAGTCCACGCCCCGCAGAGCGCCTACGCCCAGAGCTGCCCCTGCAACGTCTCGATCGCCTCTTCCGTGGTCGCCGCCGTGTAGACGCCCGTCGACAGGTACTTCCACCCGCCGTCGGCGACGACGAACACGATGTCGGCCGGCTCCCCGGACTTCACCGCCTTGTTCCCGACCCCGATCGCCGCGTGCAGCGCGGCCCCCGTGGAGACGCCCGCGAAGATGCCCTCCTGCTGCAGCAGCTCACGCGTGCGGGTCACCGCGTCGGCCGAACCGACCGAGAACCGGGTCGTGAGCACGGACGCGTCGTACAGCTCCGGCACGAACCCCTCGTCGAGGTTGCGCAGGCCGTACACGAGGTCGTCGTAGCGCGGCTCGGCGGCGACGATCTTGACGTCCGGCTTCTGCTCGCGCAGGAAGCGGCCCACGCCCATCAGCGTCCCGGTGGTGCCGAGACCGGCGACGAAGTGGGTGATGGAGGGCAGGTCCGCGAGGATCTCCGGACCCGTCGTCGCGTAGTGGGCGCCCGCGTTGTCCGGGTTGCCGTACTGGTAGAGCATCACCCAGTCGGGGTGCTCGGCGGACAGCTCCTTGGCGACGCGTACGGCCGTGTTGGAGCCTCCCGCCGCCGGGGACGGGATGATCTCGGCCCCCCACATGGCGAGCAGCTCACGCCGCTCCTGGGAGGTGTTCTCGGGCATGACGCAGACCATGCGGTAGCCCTTGAGCTTCGCCGCCATGGCCAGGGAGATGCCCGTGTTGCCCGAGGTGGGCTCCAGGATCGTGCAGCCGGGCGTCAGACGGCCGTCCTTCTCCGCCTGCTCGATCATGTGCAGGGCGGGCCGGTCCTTGACCGAACCCGTCGGATTGCGGTCCTCCAGTTTCGCCCAGATACGGACGTCGGCGGACGGCGACAGCCGCGGCAGGCGCACCAGAGGGGTGTTGCCCACCGCGGCCAGCGGGGAGTCGTAGCGCATGGGTGATCAGACCATGCCGCCGGCCACCGCCGGCAGGATGGTCACGTTGTCGCCGTCGGACAGCTTGGTGTTGATGCCCTCCAGGAAGCGGACGTCCTCGTCGTTCAGGTAGACGTTGACGAAGCGGCGCAGCTCACCGCCGGCTGCCTGGTCGACGATCCGGGCCTGGATGCCCGTGTGACGGCTCTCCAGGTCGGTGAACAGGTCGGCGAGGGTGGCACCGGCTCCCTCCACCGCCTTCTGACCGTCGGTGTACTGGCGGAGGATGGTGGGGATGCGGACCTCGATGGCCATGGTGTGCGGCTCCTGTCGGGAGTGGTGGTCGGTGGCGCGCGGCAGCGCGAAGTGCGTGGTCACACGGGTGTCGGCTCCCCCGGTTCTCGACTCGCTCGAACCAGAGGTACCCCCATCGGCTCACGGCCGTACGGCGGCGGGGCCGGCGTCAACAGATGGCGCTGGCAAGCCTGCACAGGTCGACGTGCAGCCGCGCCACGAGCAGTGCGCCCGGCGTCTTCTCGCTCACGTCGTCAAAAACCATGCGCTCATCGTATCGATTCCCGGTCCGGGTCCCGGAATGTGATCCCACATGCCGGACGGATTCGGGCCGGAGATTGAGATGGAGGGCGGAACCACCCCCGTCGGACGCAGGTCAGGCGGACCGCCGGACGACCAGCCGCGTGGGGGTGACCACCGAGGACAGGGGGCTTTCCGCCCCCGGCTCCCCCTGGCCCGCCAGGTCCTCCGTGTGACGGAACAGCAGCCGGGCCATCAGCCGGCCCATGCCCTCGATGTCCTGGTGGACGGTGGTGAGCGGGGGGTCGGTGTGCTCGGCGATGGGGGTGAGGTCGTCGAAGCCGACGACGGCCACGTCGTCCGGCACCCGGCGTCCGCGCTCGCGCAGCACCTGCAGCGCACCGGAGGCCATCAGGTCGGAGGCGACGAAGACGGCGTCCAGGTCGGGGCGGCGGTCGAGGAGCGCGGTCATGGCGGTGACGCCGCCCTGCCGCGTGTAGTCGGAGTGCTCGATCATCTCGGGCGGCGCGTCCGGCAGGAGGTCCCGGTAGCCGTCCAGGCGGTCGAAGGCGGACGCCTCCCGCTCGACCGGGCCGGTGATCGTCGCGATGCGCTCCCGGCCCAGGGCGAGCAGATGACGGACGGCCTCGCGGGCACCGCCCCGGTTGTCGGCGTCGACGTACACACGGTCGTGCACGGGTTCGCCGTCGCGCAGCATCGGCCGGCCGCCGAAGACGGCGGGCAGGCCGAGCCGGTCGATCATGCCGGGCAGCGGGTCGTCGGACCGCAGGGAGAACAGCAGCGCGCCGTCGACGTGGCCGCCGCCCAGGAAGTCGCCGACGCGCGGGTACTCCTCGGGCTCCTCCAGGAAGAGGAGGACGGGCTGGGCGCCGTGGGCGACCAGTTCCTTGCGGATACCCCTCAGGTGGAGGTCGAAGAAGGGGTCGATGAAGAGGCGGTTCTGCGGCTGGCTCGCGACGACGGCGATGGCGTTGTTGCGGCGGGTGACCAGCTGGCGGGCGGCGGAGTTCGGTACGTAGCCCAGCTCGGCGATGACCTCCCGGACCCGTTCGACGACCGCCGCGCGCACCTTGTCCTCGCCGTTGATCACTCGTGACACGGTGGACTTGGACACCCCGGAGCCGCGGGCGACGTCGTCGAGCGTGGGGCGCCGGCCGTGCGGTCGCCGCGTCTGTCGAGTCAAGAGCCGTCTCCGTGGCGGGCAGTTGTGTGAGCGTGCGTGCGCGTGCGTACGGACACCGTAGCCGCGAAATTCCTGTGCCGCCGGTCAGTAGGCCGCCACGATGCTCACCTCCTCCTCGGTCACCTCGCCCTCGACGATCCGGAACGAGCGGAACTGGAACTCGCCGAGACCGTCGGTGTCGGCGGTCGAGACGAGGACGTAGTGGGCGCCGGGCTCGTTGGCGTAGGAGATGTCCGTGCGGGACGGGCGGGCCTCGGTGGCGGTGTGGGAGTGGTAGATGACCACCGGCTCCTCGTCGCGGTCGTCCATCTCGCGGTAGAGCTTGAGCAGGTCGCCGGAGTCGAACTCGTAGAACGTGGGCGACATGGCCGCGTTCAGCATCGGGATGAAGCGCTCGGGGCGGTCCGAGCCCGCCGGTCCCGCGACGACGCCGCACGCCTCGTCGGGGTGGTCCTTGCGCGCGTGGGCGACGATCTGGTCGACGAGGTCCTGGGTGATGGTCAGCATGGTCGCCAGGATAAGCAGAAGGGCTGTTCCGTACCGGGGGGTGGTACGGAACAGCCCACATGCTGGGACCAGGGCCTCGGGGACCCGTGCTCGTCCGGTCAGCCGATCTTCTCGAACTCCGTCTCGCGGCGCTCGGTGACCGCGGGGTTGCGGCTCTTGAGCACGGCCCAGCCGATGCCGAGGGCCGCCGCCCAGCCCGCCATGACGTAGAGGCAGACGCGGGAGTCGGCGTCGTAGGCGATGAGGCAGGTGACGAAGAGCAGGAAGACGATGGCGACCCAGCTGCACTTCGCGCCGCCCGGGGCCGGGAAGGACGAGGCGGGCAGGCGGCCGGCGTCCACTGCGCGGCGGTAGAGGACGTGGCTGATCAGGATCATCAGCCAGGTCCAGATGCCGGCGGCGGTGGCGACGGAGACGACGTAGCCGAAGGCCTTCTCCGGGACGATGTAGTTCAGGATCACGCCGATGCCCATGAAGAGCACGGAGACGGTGATGCCGAACGCCGGGGTCTTCGTCGACGACAGCTTGCTGAAGACGCGCGGGGCCTCGCCGTTGTCCGCGAGGGTGCGCAGCATGCGGCCGGTGGAGTACATGCCCGAGTTGCAGGAGGACAGGGCCGCCGTCAGCACCACGAAGTTGACGATGGCGGCACCCGCCGGGATGCCGATCTTGGCGAAGGCCGCGACGAAGGGGCTCACGCCGGGCGCGAACTCGGTCCACTTCACCACGCAGAGGATGACGGTGAGGGCGCCGACGTAGAAGAGCGCGATCCGCCAGGGCAGGGTGTTGATGGCCTTGGGGAGGGTCTTCTCCGGGTCCTCCGACTCACCGGCCGTGACGCCGACCAGCTCGACGGCGAGGTAGGCGAACATCACGCCCTGGAGCGTCATCAGGGACGAGCCGACGCCCTTGGGGAAGAACCCGTCGAAGGCCCACAGGTTGGAGACCGCGGCGGTGTCGCCGGCGCTGCTGAAGCCGAAGGTGAGGACACCGAGGCCGATCACGATCATGCCGAGCAGGGCGGTGACCTTGACCATCGAGAACCAGAACTCGATCTCGCCGAAGAGCTTCACCGAGATCAGGTTGGCGCCGAAGAGGACCACCAGGAAGACCAGGGCGGTGACCCATCGAGGGACGTCCGGCCACCAGTAGTTGACGTAGATCGCGGCGGCCGTCAGTTCGGCCATGCCGGTGACGACCCACATCAGCCAGTACGTCCAGCCGGTGAAGTAGCCGAAGAACGGGCCGAGGAACTCGCGGGAGTACTCCGCGAACGAACCGGAGACCGGGCGGTACAGGAGCAGCTCGCCGAGGGCGCGCATGATGAAGAAGATGATGACGCCGGCGAGGGCGTACATGAAGATCAGGCTGGGGCCGGCCTTGGCGATGTTCGCCCCGGCTCCCAGGAAGAGGCCGACGCCGATGGCGCCGCCGATCGCGATCATCTGGACCTGACGGCTGCCGAGCCCGCGCTCGTACCCCTCTTCGGGTGCGTCGCCGCGCACGGCTTCGTCGCCGTTCTTGTTGACCTGAGCGGAGGTCATGTGTTGTGCGCCTTTCTCCACGCTGGGCCGATCCGGGCCGTTCGCCGACCCCGGATCGGGTTCCGATCCCCCCGGATGTGATGGAGCTGAGCGGGCTCTTCACCGAGCCCGCTCGTGCCTGGCCGACGGTCGTCGGCCGGTGGCGCACCCGAGCGGACATGGGTGTCGTCCGGTCGAGCGATCGTGCAGATCTATCACGGCCGCCATCTTGATCCACCGGTTCTTCTGTGGCGCACAACACAGGGAGAAGCGGACAAAGAACACCCGCGAGGGCATCCCTCGCGGGCGTGGTGACGCGATCGTTATCCGGATTTGAGTGTCCTCTGAGCGAACACTGAGCGTCCGTGGAGAAGACGTGGAACGCCCGTGCGGCGGGCGTGGAGAGGACCCGGAACCCGGACCCGGAGCCCCGGAGCCCCGGAACCTCAGAGAATCGGCACCCTCAGGGCATGAGTGTCGTGACGAGCGAGTCCTGGAGGCCGCCCAGCCACAGGTACGCCATCACCATCGGCTTGCGCGGGTCCTCGTCCGGCAGGCGGTAGAGGAGGTCGGTGTCCTCCTCGTCGACGACGTCCAGCCGGGAGCCGATGGCGAGCCGCAGGTCGTTGAGGCAGCCGAGCCAGTGCCGGGAGTCGTCCGCCGACAGCTTCAGCACGGCCCCGCCCTCCCCGGTCGCGGAGAGCGCGTCCAGGGAGTGGATCACCGCGAGGGCCTTCTCGCGCTTGCCGGCCCGCAGGTCGTTCTCGGTGAAGCGGCGGAACTCCGAGGAGTACGCCCGCTGCTCCTCCGCCTCCCGGGCCGTCGGGGTGCCCTCGGGGTCGCTGTAGGCGTCCGGGAAGAGCCGCAGCAGGACGGGGTCCTTGGGCGGCTCGCTCGGGCCCTCGGCGAAGAGTTCGGCCAGCGGGTCCTCGTCGGCGTCCTCGGCGGGGCCGGGGCCGATCAGCTCCAGGAGCTGGACCGCCAGCGAGCGGATGATGGAGATCTCGACCTCGTCGAGCGCGACGGCCGCGCCGCCGCCGGGGAGCGATTCGAATTGTCCTGGCATCAGGTGCGTCGCTACTTCCGGTCCTGCTGGAGGGTGGCCCACAGACCGTAGCCGTGCATGGCCTGTACGTCGCGTTCCATCTCCTCGCGTGATCCGCTGGAGACGACCGCGCGGCCCTTGTGGTGGACGTCGAGCATGAGTTTGTTGGCCTTCTCCTTCGAGTACCCGAAGTAGGCCTGGAAGACATACGTCACGTAGCTCATGAGGTTCACCGGGTCGTTGTGGACGATCGTGAGCCACGGAACGTCCGGTTCGGGTACGGCGAAGGTCTCCTCCGCCGACTCGGTCTTCTCGATCTCCATGGGAACGGCTGCCGTCACACCGCCCATGCTGCCACCACAGGGGGGTCCCCGCACAAATGCGGCCCCGCGACCAGGGCACATGAGAAACGGCCACCCTGAAATCGTCAGATTGACGAGATGGGAGTACGATCCCTTGCCATGAACACAGCGGACCTCGGTTTGCCGGTCGACGTCCCCTCGACCGCGCTCTTCACGGACCACTACGAACTCACGATGCTGCAGGCCGCCCTGAAGGCGGGTACGGCCGAGCGGCGCTCGGTGTTCGAGGTCTTCACACGGCGGCTGCCGGAGGGGCGCAGGTACGGCGTGCTGGCCGGCACCGGGCGGGTGCTGGACGCGGTCGAGAACTTCCGTTTCGACCCGGCCGTGCTCGGCTTCCTGCGCGAGCGCTCCATCGTCGACGCGCAGACCCTCGACTGGCTCGCCGGCTACCGCTTCACCGGAGACGTGTGGGGCTACCAGGAGGGCGAGGTGTACTTCGCGGGCTCGCCGGTCATCCGGGTCGAGGGCACCTTCGCCGAGTGCGTCCTCCTGGAGACCGTGATCCTCTCCATCCTCAACCACGACTCGGCGATCGCGGCCGCCGCCTCCCGGATGTCCAGCGCGGCCGGGGGGCGCCCGCTGATCGAGATGGGCGCCCGGCGCACGCACGAGCTGGCCGCCGTGGCCGCCTCGCGCGCCGCGTACGTCGGCGGCTTCACCTCCACCTCGGACCTGGCCGCCGGTTTCCGCTACGGCATCCCGACGGTCGGCACCAGCGCCCACGCCTTCACCCTGCTCCACGACCGCGAGCGGGACGCCTTCCAGGCCCAGGTGGACTCCCTCGGCCGGAACACCACGCTCCTCGTCGACACGTACGACGTCACCGAGGCCGTACGGACCGCCGTGGAGATCGCCGGGCCCGAGCTGGGCGCCGTGCGCATCGACTCCGGTGATCTGCTCCTCGTCGCCCACCGGGTCCGGCAGCAGCTGGACGAGCTGGGCGCGCGGGACACCCGGATCATCGTGACCTCGGACCTCGACGAGTACGCCATCGCCTCGCTGGCGGCGGCGCCGGTGGACGCGTACGGCGTCGGGACGCAGCTGGTGACCGGCTCCGGGCACCCCACCTGTTCGATGGTCTACAAGCTCGTCGCGAGGGCCGAGTCCGCGGACCCCACGGACCCGCTCGTGCCGGTGGCGAAGAGGTCCAGCGGCGGGAAGACGTCCATCGGGGGCCGCAAGTGGGCGGCCCGCCGGCTGGACGAGCACGGCGTCGCGCAGGCCGAGGTGATCGGCACCGGGCCGGTGCCCGAGGAGCTGCGGGAACATCAGCTCCTCGTCCCGCTGATCAAGGACGGCCGGGTGCTCTCCCGGGAGCCCTTGGACGTCGTACGCGACCGGCATGTGGCCGCCCGGGCGAACCTGCCGCTGTCGGCGACGCAGCTGTCGCGCGGGGAAGCGGTCCTTCCGACGGAGTACGTCTGATCCGTCCGCGGGCGCACACAGGGAGTGGGCCGGAGTGAACCTGTCCGGCACGCTCTCCCGCGAGCCCCCGAGCGCCCGCGTGTTCGGTTCGTGCTCCGGTCCGCGCACCGGGCGAGCGCCGGATGCCCCCTCCCGAACGGCTCCCGAAGTCTCTAGGCTCGGAAGTTCGTAGATGCGAAGCCCGGCGTTCGCGCTCCGGCGTTCGCGCTCCAGCCCTCGGCCGACCCCACCCACCCCGAAGCACCGAAGAGTCTAAGGACACCGACACCATGCGCCGCGCCTTGATCGTCGTCGACGTACAGAACGACTTCTGCGAGGGGGGCAGCCTCGCGGTGGCCGGTGGTGCCGATGTGGCCGCCGCCGTCACCGAGCTGATCGGCCAGGCGGCCGGCCCCGGCTACCAGCACGTGGTGGCCACCCGTGACCACCACATCGCGCCCGGTGGCCACTTCTCCGACAACCCCGACTACGTCCACTCCTGGCCCGCCCACTGTGTCGCCGGGACGGAGGGGGTCGGCTTCCACCCGAACTTCGCCCCCGTGATCGCCTCCGGCGCGGTCGACGCCGTCTTCGACAAGGGGGCGTACTCCGCGGCCTACAGCGGCTTCGAGGGCGCCGACGAGAACGGCGTGACCCTCGCGGAGTGGCTGCGCGCCCGTGACATCACCGAGGTCGACGTCGTCGGCATCGCCACGGACCACTGCGTACGGGCCACCGCCCTGGACGCCGCGCGGGAGGGCTTCCGCACCCAGGTGCTGCTGGACCTGACCGCCGGGGTGGCCGAGGAGACGACCGAGCGGGCCCTGGAGGAGCTGCGGGAGGCGGGCGTGGAGCTGTCGGGCAAGCCGGTGGTGTGACCCCCGGGGGCACCGCACGGGTCACACCGGCACCGTGGGCCTCCTCAGCAGCGCTCTGATCGGGTGCCACAGCTCCGGGGTCGTGGAGGCCGGGCAGACCGGTGAGGTGCGCCATATCAGGCCGTCGGGATGGTGCAGGACGGCCGTGATCTCGTCCGGGGTCGGGGGCGCCGCGTTGCCGCGGAGGTAGATCGCTCGCATGCCCAGGTTGCGCAGCCGGGTCAGGGCCCTGGCGCGGTTCGCGGCCAGGACGAGGACCCGTACGGCACCGTCGTCCTGCGGCACCCAGGTCGTACCCGGTGCCGCCGCCCCGGACAGGTTCAGGGCGACGACGACATTGCCGTCCGGCAGTTTGCAGAAACCTCCTGCGGCCATGCAGGTCACACCCCCGTGCGTGTCAGTGTCAATAAGAAAGCCACAGCACGCACCTAAACACGTCCGGCCGCGACCCGCCAAGGGGGTCGCGGCCGGACATGCTCTGACCTGCGGAAATGCGAGCTACTTCACCGCGGGGCCGACCTTGACCGACATCGTGGAGCCGTCCTCGGCCTCCTTGACGATCTCGATCTTGGTGTTGGTGTCAGTGATCTTGACACCGGCCAGCGGGGTGGCCGCGTCGTAGTAGGTGTTCGTCCGGTCGTTGAACACGGACACACCCGCCGACGACGGGATCGTCGTCAGGACGTCCGCCTTGTGCAGCTTCAGACCGTCCGTGCGGTAGAGGCTGAACGGCGAGTCGTAGGACTGGATCCGGCTGCGCATCACCGTACCGTCGGCCCACTTCAGCGCCGCCGGGTGCGAGTCGACCGGCAGGACCAGACCGGTGCCGGGGTGCTTGCTGGTGTTGTTGTCCGCCTGCGAGGTGTCCCACTTCCAGATCAACAGACCGTTCTGGTACGGGAAGTGCTCCACCCAGTCCGGACGCGTGGTCGAGAAGCCGAAGTTGTACGGGCCGACCTTCAGGGTCTCGTCGTACGACACGTACTGGCGGTTCTCGGCGATGTAGTACTGGGCGTAGTCCGAGGTGTAGTTCGCGCCCTTGCGGGTGAAGCCCTTGGCCGTCCAGGCGGCGTCGGCGCTCTCCGCGTCGTCGGAGAAGACGGTCGCCCCGTCGGCCGTGAGCGCGATGCGGTCGGCCGCGAAGCCCTTGAGGGCCAGGCCGCCGTCGGTCTGGTAGCGGAAGCGCAGGTCGAACTTCTTGCCCGCGTAGGCGTTCAGGGAGTACGACAGCTTCTTGTACGCGGCGGAGGAGCCGGTCAGCGCGGGCTTGCCGCTGGCGTCGCGCGGGATCGCCGCGCCGTCCACCGTGCCGTCGACGGCGGTCCAGTTGGCGCCGCCGTCGGTCGACACCTCGGTGTAGAGGTAGTCGAACTCGGCCTCGATGTCGTACCAGCCGTCGAGGGTGAGCGCGCCCGAGGACTTGCCCGTGAGGTCCACGGAACGGGTCAGCGTGTTGGAGAGGTTGTCACCGCTGCCGCTCCACCACTGGGTCGAGCCCTGCGCCGGAACGACGATCTCGGTGGAGACCTCCTTCTTCGGCAGCTCGACCACGAGGGCCTGCTTGTCCTTGGAGTTGTACTCCGCGACCCCGAGCTTGTGCCGCGACTTCGTCGCCGCCTTCGCCGTGTCGTAGTCCAGCCAGCCGAGCTGCAGCTTGTCCCATGCGGTCATGTCGCCGGGCAGGTCGCCGATGGCGTCCTTGCCGGTGCCGAGCCAGGAACCGGACGACATCAGCGTCCAGAAGCCGGTGGAGTTGTCGCCGCCGGCGGTGTCGTAGTGGTCCGGCAGACCGAGGTCGTGGCCGTACTCGTGGGCGTAGACACCGAGGCCGCCGTTCTCGGGCTGGACGGTGTAGTCGCCGACCCAGATGCCGGTGTCACCGATCTTGGCGCCGCCGAGCTTGTTACCGGCCGGGCCGGTCGCGCCCGCGTCGGTGCCGAACGCGTACCAGCGGTGGGCCCAGATGGCGTCCGTGCCCTGCGCGCCGCCGCCGGCGGACTCGTCCTCACCGGCGTGCACGACCTGGAAGTGGTCGATGTAGCCGTCGGGCTCGTTGAAGTCGCCGTCGCCGTCGAAGTCGTATCGGTCCCACTGGTCGAACTCGGCCACGTCCGCCTTGATCTCGGCGTCGGTGCGCCCCGCTGCCTTCTGCTGGGCGACCCAGGACGTGAGACCGTCGCTGACGATGTTCCACACGCTGGAGCAGTTGGTCTGGCCGCACTTGTTGTTGCCGTAGCGGGCCTCGTTGTACGGGACCTTGACCCAGTCGGAGACCTCGCCCTCGACCGAGTAGCGGCCCGAGGACTGCTTCTCGTAGTACTTCTTCACCGACTCGTCGTTCTTGCCGGTGCCGAAGTAGAGGTCCTGGAAGTACTTCTGGTCGTAGTCCGCCCGCCAGGCGGTGGAGTTGTCCTTGGCCCGGTCCGGCTTGGCGATCTGGTTGTGCAGCGGGCCGGCGGTGCCGCCGTAGCGGCTGTCGATCTGGTCGCCGAACTCGACGAGGATCGTGAAGATCTTGTCGGTCTTCTCGCGGCCGAGCTCGACGTACTTGCTCTTGCCCTTCTTGCTCTCCAGCTTCACAACCTGCGAGCCGTCACGGTCCTTGACCGTGGCGTCGCCGGATATGACCTGCTGCAGGGCCTCCTCGCGCTGGGCCTCCCGAGTTTTGCTCAGAGGTCCGTCGAGGTCGTGCTCGCCGGCGTGCTCGTGGTCCGCCGGGTCGTGCCGGTCCACAGCCGCCGCCGGTGCGCCGTCGGCGGCCTGCGCCACCGTGAGGGCCGACATGGTCGCCGCCGCAGTGGCGACCGCGACGCCGATGGCCGCAGCTCTGAACGTCCAGGGTCTACTGGTCACTTGAGGTCCTCCCCCGCGTCCGTTCGCGCGGAGGAGGATGGTCCTGTGTGGAGGAGTCCGCGCGCGGTATACGCGTGTAGTCAAGTGACGCCATTCGACCGGAGTTTCGAGATAAAAAACAGATCTTGACTTGGACAGGTCAAGTGCATTATCGATGTCTACGGGAAGCGCTTGTTCGTTATACGGCCGTTACGTCCACCACTCGCGCGCCGTCCGAACCGGCGCGCATATGCGCCGACTTGCCGGACGGCATGAACCCGTGCGCCCCCTGTGCCCCCGGCACCGTGTGTCAGGTCACGCTTACCCGTCGTTCCACTCGGGCACCCTGGCGAATAGAGTCGATTGGCGGAGCGCCGGAAGTCGGTGAATGCCAAGTCGACACCCCTGCTTCACCTTTGATTCGTATCCGCACCCTCCCCTTCATCCTGAGAGGCACGGGGAGACCCCACCCGAGGACACGATTGCCATGCCTCGTCCGACGACCGCACAGCTCGCCTACGGCTCCTGCACCGTGATCTTGTCCACACTCGCCATGCTGCTGCTGTCCCAGACGAGTTCCGGCGCGGGCATCGCGGTGATCGCCCTGGCCGCCCTGGCCCTGGGCCTGCTCGTCTCCCTGACCGTGCCGCAGCCCAAGCCCGCGCCCGGCGCCGCGGTGCCCCGCGCCCGCGCGTCCGCCGCTCCCGCACCGGCCTCCCCGGCCACGCGGTCCGAGGCGGTCCGTGAGCCGGTGCACGAGCGGACCGGCTCCTGAACCGGCACGCGGTGACCGTCTGCTGAAACGTCTCGGCGGGCCCGTGTGCCACGGACCCGCCGTCGTCGTTCGGGGACCGCGTGCTCAGGCGGTGCTGACCACCACCGTCTTGGCCGCCTTGTCGTGCAGACCCTGCTTGTAGGGCTTGTCGAAGAAGCTCCAGCCACCCGCGATCGCCGTCCAGACGCAGGCGCAGCAGAAGGCGAAGGGGATCCACAGCACGGCCGCGCGGATCAGCGCGGTCTGCGTGGAGGGCGTGGACCCGTCGTCGAGGTCGGCCACCCGCAGTTTCAGCAGCTTCTTGCCGAGGGTCTGGCCGTTCCTGACGGTGAAGAACGTGTCGTACGCGATGTAGAGGACCGCCGCGAGCGCCTCCTGGGCCAGGGACCTGCCGAACTCGAAGTCGTCCGAGTCCACCGTGTACTGGCTGATCCTGAACGCCCACGCCAGCAGCCCCACCACGATCCCCACCAGGATCATGTCGATGATCCGCGCCAGCACCCGCTTCCCGCTGTCGGCGAGCGGCGGCATGCCCCAGAGCGGATCGTTGGGGTACTGCCCGCCGCCGTAGGGATCGCCGCCGTAGGGCGGGGGCTGGCTCCCGTACGGCGGCGGCTGGTTGCCGTAGGGCGGGGGCTGGCTCCCGTACGGCGGCGGCTGGTTGCCGTAGGGCGGTTGCTGCCCGCCCCCGTCCGGCGGCGGCTGCCCGGGCGGCGGGTCGTACGGGGAGCCGCCGCCCTGGTGCGGCGGGGGCGGCTGCTTCCTGAACCGGTCGTTGTCCGGGGACTGACCGGAGCCGAAGGGCGGCGGTTCGGTACTCATGGCCCGAGTCGACCGCGAACCCCCCGGCTCCGCATCCGGCACGGGGCCGTACGGAGTACGGCCGTGCGCGCTACCTGCCCGCCACGAAGGTGTGCGCCGTCTTGTCGTGCCAGCACTGACGCCACGGCTTGTCCCACACGCACCACAGGACGCCGATCACGCCGATGCCGAGCAGCCCGGAGACGGTGTGGACGAGCCAGCGCCGCAGGGAGCGCCCGAACGACGGGGGTTCGTGGCCCTCGATGTCCCGGACGTCGAGCCCGAACAGCTTCTTGCCGAGGGTGCGCCCCCATCGGGCGGTGGGCAGCACCTCGTAGAGGGCGCTGACGAGGAACAGGACACCGAGGACGATGCCCAGGTAGACGGAGGTCGTGCCGTCGACCAGCCAGACCGTGACCCGCTCGCCGGAGAGCCTGGCCGCGTCGATCTTCTCGTCGATGTGGTCCATCGCCTTGGTGCCGAACGGCACGGCGGCCGCGGCCGTGACGGTGCCGACGACCAGGCTGTCCACGAGCCGGGCGGCGAGCCGTCTGCCGAGCCCCGCGGGCCTTGCCTCCGCCTGCCGCCGCGCCACCGCCTGGAAGGGGTCCTCCACCACCGGCTTCCACGGCGCGACCGGCTGCTCGTCCTCGCCCCCGGCCAGCCGGTGCACCTGCTGTGCCCAGGAGGGCTGCCCGCCGCCGAACCCGACGGCCATGGGGGTCTCGGCCGCCTGGCGGGCGGCGGCCTGCTGGGGTACGCCGGGCGTGGACGGGGCGATCTGCGGATCGACGACGGCCGGTGCGGTCTGCGGGGCCTGCTGCGGGAAGGCGTCGCCGAACCGGGGCTGCTGCGGCTCCGCCGACGACGGGGCCGGAGCCACCGGGGCGGCCGGGGCGGCCGCCGCCGGTGCGGTGCCCGGCTGCGGGCCCTGCTGCGCGGGCGGCGGCCCCGGCTGGGGGCCGGACGCAGAGGACGTGGCGGACTGCGGGGCGAGACCCAGTGCCTGCTGGGCGGCGACCTGGGCGGGAGTCAGGGGCGAGCCGAAAGGCGCGGGGGACGCGGGCGCGCCCCCGTCGGACTGCGGGGGTTCCGCGCTCTCGGCGGTCCGCGGCCCCCCGGACGGGGCCGGGCGGCGGAACACCACCGTGCCCGGGGTGGCCCCGGCGTCCTCGTCGGTGTCCGCCGGCGGGATCGTCGCCGTACCGTCCGTGCTCGCCGTACGCCCGGGGTCACCGCCGTCGGCGGGGACGCCCGCGTCCGCCGCGAGGGGGACCCTGGGGTCACGCGGGTCCGGGACGGAGGCCGAACCCCAGGACACCCGGCGGTCCTTGTCGCCGCCGAAGCCGGTCTGGCGGGAGCGGTCGGCGCCCCACGCGGAGGCGGGCTCGGGGCGGGAGCCGTGCAGGGCGTTGTCGGAGGCCGGGCGGCCCTGTTCCCCGTCGGACGCGGGGTCCTCGTCGAAGAAGTGCGGGCCCGTCTCCTCCACGGCGCCGGACGGGCCGGAGCCGGACGGCGGGGCGATCGGCCTGCCGTCGGAGGGAGCCGGACGGCTCGTACCCGGCACCCAGGCCGCGCCGTTCCAGTACCGGACATATCCAGGAATGGACGGGTCCGGGTAATACCCTTCGCGGGGCCTGTCGTCACCGGGGGCCGGGGTTGGGGCGCTCATGTCCGTCGTCCCGTATCTGCTCGTGGGTTTGGTGGAGGCGTCCAGATCTACCAGACGCCGGCCCGGTCCATGACCGCTGCCTCCGGACCCGCCCCATTCACGCACGGATCTGCTACGGGCCCGCGAGGGCGCCGGTCACCGGGAGCCGGCCGCTGGACCCGTCGGAAAAAGTTCCGCGAACCCGCGTAATGCGCGGGGGTCCTCGCCCCTCTCACTCGTACGGGCCCGCGCACAGGGCCCGCCACGAGAGAGGAACGATCACCATGCGGCACACCGTCGTGGAGCGCGAACTGGAGCTGGGACTCGTCCTGTCGCCCGAGCGCAGCATCCCCGTACCGGCCAAGCTCGTCTTCCGCAGCGACGACCCGTACGCCGTCCACATCACCTTCCACATCAACTCCGACCGCCCGGTGAACTGGACGTTCGCCCGGGAGCTGCTGGTGGAGGGGGTGTTCCGGCCGTGCGGGCACGGGGACGTGCGGGTGTGGCCGACGAAGGTGTCGGGCCGGAGCGTCGTGCTGATGGCACTCAGCTCGCCGGACGGGGACGCGCTGCTGGAGGCACCGGCCGCCGCCGTGTCGGCCTGGCTGGAGCGGACCCTGCGGGTGGTGCCGCCGGGTGCGGAGTTCGACATGCTGCGGATCGACGACGGCCTGGCGGAACTCCTCGCCCGGTGAGGGGTGGCGGAGGGGGCGCGGGTCAGAACAGCTTGCCCGGGTTGAGGATGCCCAGCGGGTCGAAGGCGGACTTCACCGCCCGCTGCATCTCCGTCCCCACCGGGCCGAGTTCCCGCGCCAGCCACTCCTTCTTGAGGATGCCCACACCGTGTTCGCCGGTGATCGTGCCCCCGAGTTCCAGGCCGAGGGCCATGATCTCGTCGAAGGACTCGCGGGCGCGCCGGGACTCGTCGGGGTCCGTGGCGTCGAAACAGACGGTGGGGTGGGTGTTGCCGTCGCCGGCGTGCGCGCAGACCCCGATGGTCAGGTCGTACTTCCCGGCGACGCGTTCCACGCCCTCGATCAGCTCGCCGAGCTTCGAGCGCGGCACGCACACGTCGTCGATCATCGTCGTGCCCTTCACCGCCTCCAGGGCGGTGAGCGACATCCGCCGTGCCTGGAGGAGCAGTTCGGACTCGGCCGCGTCGTCCGCCGGGACGACCTGGGTGGCGCCCGCGGCCTCGCACAGCGCCCCCACGGCGGCGAGGTCGGCGGCCGGGTCCGGGGTGTCGAAGGCGGCGAGGAGCAGTGCCTCGGTGGTCTCGGGCAGGCCCATGTGCCCGAGGTCGTTGACGGCCTTCACCGTCGTACGGTCCATGAGTTCGAGCAGTGAGGGGACGTGCCCGCCGGCCATGATCCGGCACACCGCGTCGCACGCGGCGGCGGCCGACGCGAACTCCGCCGCCAGCACCAGTTGGCGCGGTGGCTGCGGCTTCAGGGCGAGGATCGCCCGTACGACGACACCGAGCGAGCCCTCGGAGCCGACGAAGAGCCGGGTGAGGTCGTAGCCGGCGACGCCCTTCGCGGTGCGCCGGCCGGTGGACATCAGCCGTCCGTCGGCGAGCACGACGTCCAGGCCGAGGACGTACTCGGCGGTCACCCCGTACTTCACACAGCACAGGCCGCCGGAGGCCGTGCCGATGTTGCCGCCGATCGTGCACATCTCCCAGCTGGAGGGGTCCGGCGGGTAGAAGAGACCGTGTTCGTTGACCGCGCGGGAGAGCGTCGCGTTGACCACACCGGGTTCGACGACGGCGACGCGGTCGACCGGGTTGATCTCCAGGATCCGGTCCATCCTGGTCAGGGACAGGGCGATACACCCCTCGGAGGCGTTGGCCCCGCCGGACAGACCGGTGCGGGCGCCCTGGGGGACGACCGGCACACGCAGTTCGGTGGCGACGCGCATGACGTGCTGGACCTGTTCGACGGTCCGGGGCAGCACGACGACCGCCGGGACGCCCGCCTCGCAGAAGCTCGCCATGTCGTTGGCGTACGAGGCCGTGACATCGGGATCGACGAGGACCGCCTCCGTGGGCAGTCCGCTCAGCAGACGGTCGACGAGGTCGCCGGTCGTCTCGGCGTCTTCGATGAGCGGGGCTTCGCTACGGCTCATGATCACAGGGTCGCATCCACGGCCATCGGTGTGAACCCGTCGACACGAGCCATCGGGAGTACGGGATGTGCTCGTCGTATTGACGCACAGTGAGCGGCATGTCTGTGGAGAACGAGGTGCGGGCGGCGCTGCGCCGGGTCGCCGGGTGGGCCCAGGGTCCGGGTCGGGGGCGGGGAGTGGCCGGGGCCGTCGTCGGGTGCCTGGTGCTCGGAGGGGTGCTGATGGTGGTGCCGCCGGACGGGGGTGACGGTGGTGGCGGGCGGGCGGCCCGGGTGGTGGGCGCGGCCGGGCCCGAGGGGCGCCCGGCGGGGGCCGCGCTCCTCGCCGGGCTGCCCGTCGCGCCGGCCGAGATCGCGGCGAACGTGCGGGAACACGAGGCCCGGGTGCGCGCCCGTCCGCGTGATCACGCCTCCTGGGCGGTGCTCGGCGTGGCGTACACCGAGCGGGCCCGGCGGACCGGCCGTGTCGCCGACTACCCGAGGGCCGAACGCGCCCTGCGGACCTCGCTGCGGCTCCGGCCCACCGGCAACGCGGCCGCCCTCGAAGGCCTGACCGCTCTCGCGAACGCCCGCCGCGACTTCCGGACGGCGCAGCGCTGGGGCGAGAAGGCCGTACGGGTGGCGCCGGCGCGCTGGACCTCGTACGCGCTGCTCGTCGACGCGTACGACGGGCTCGGCCGGTACAAGGCGGCCCGCGCGAGCCTGGACCGGATGCTCGCCCTCCACTCCGGCCCGGCGGCCCGGGCGCGGGCCGCACGGGTCTACTGGGACCAGGGGGCGCGTGAGGACGCGGCCACGGCGATCTCGGACGCGGCGGCCTCGGAGACGACGCCGGCGGGGCCGTCGGCCGCGGGCGCCGCGTGGTGGACGCTGGCCGGGGAGCTGGCGTGGGAGCGGGGAGAGGCGGAGGAGTCGCTGCGGTACTGCGAGGCCGCCCGGAGCGAGCCGGACGCCGACGCCTGCCGGGGGCGGGCGCTGGCCGCGCTGGGGCGGCCGGCGGAGGGGGTGCGGGCGTACCGGACCGCGCTGTCGCGGCGGCCTTCGGCGGAGGTCGCGCTACGGCTGGGCGAGTTGCTGGAGTCGCTGGGGCGGCGCAGGGAGGCACGCGAGCAGTACGGCGTGGTGCGTGCGCTGGTGGCACGGTCCGCCGCGGCCGGGGTCGACGTGTCGCTCGTCCTGGGCGCGCTGGAGGCGGAGCACGGCGATCCGGAGGTGGCCGTGCGGGTGCTGCGGGCCGAGTGGGATCGTCAGCCGGGGTTGCGGGTGGCCGATGCGCTCGGGTGGGCGTTGCATCGGGCCGGCGAGGACGGGGAGGCGCTGGGGTTCGCCCGGCGGGCGACGGATCGGGCGCGGGGTGGGGAGGCGCGGAGTGCGGCCCGCGCGTATCACCGGGGGGTGATCGAGCAGGCGCTGGGGCTGGCGGCGCCCGCGCGGCGGCATCTGGCGGAGGCGCGGCGGCTGAACCCGTACCTCGCGATGGGCGGGCGTCTCGGGTGAGGGGGTGGGGGTGGGGGTGCGGGTGCGGGTGCGGGTCCGGGTTTCGTCAGCGGGTGCGGGTGCGTGGGGGCTGGTCGCGCAGTTCCCCGCGCCCCTGAAGGACACGGCCCTGCGGGCCTGAGAAGCATGGGGCGCAGCCCAGCTCTTCCCCCGCGCTGTCAGGGTCCGCCTGCCGGGCGGTGCCGGGGACGCGCCGGGTGTGCGCGGGGGTGGCTGCCATGGCCGCAGGCTCCTCCGTGCCCGCAAGGTGCGCAACACTTCGGGTTCACGCAGGACAATCTGTGCACGGCAGGACCCATGCACCTGCTTGTTCTGTGCAGGGTGACCATCCGGGGAGGTCTGATGGCGATCGATCATCTGGACGGGCGGCTGATCGTCCTGCTCGCGCGGGAGCCGCGGATCGGGGTGCTGGAGATGTCACGGCGGCTGGGGGTCGCGCGGGGCACGGTGCAGGCCCGGCTGGACCGGCTCCAGTCGCACGGCGTCATCCGCGGGTTCGGGCCCGAGGTCGATCCGGCCGCGCTCGGCTATCCGGTCACCGCGTTCGCGACGCTGCAGATCAGACAGGGACAGGGAGCCGACGTACGGGCCCACCTGGCGACCGTCCCGGAGGTGCTGGAGCTGCACACGACGACCGGCAGCGGGGACATGCTGTGCCGGCTCGTGGCACGTTCGAACGCCGATCTCCAGCGGGTCATCGACCGGGTCGTCGGCATCGACGGCATCGTCCGGGCCGCCACGGCGATCGTCATGGAGAACCCCGTTCCGCTGCGGATCATCCCGCTGGTGGAGCAGGCGGCGCAGGCGGCACAGGCGGCTCACCAGGTGGCCTCGGACCCGACGGCGGAGGAAGGGTTCGGGGGGACGGGGTGAGGACGAAGCCGCCGTTCAGCAGCTGGGGACCTTGCCCCTGCCCGTCTCCAGCGCCACGAGCGAGCCGACCGTGCCCTTCAGCGTCGTCACCGGGATGAGCCGCAGCCCCTTGGGCAGTTCGCTCTGCGCGTCGGCGCACTCGGCCTTGGGGACGAGGAAGACGGTCGCGCCGTCGCGACGGGCCGCCTGGGTCTTGAGCGCGACCCCGCCGACGGGACCGACCCGGCCGGCGGCGTCGATGGTCCCCGTACCGGCGATGACACGGCCGCCCGTGAGGTCGCCGCCGCTGCCGTCGCCGTCGAGCTTGTCGACGATGCCGAGGGAGAACAGCAGCCCCGCGCTGGGGCCGCCGACATCGGCGAGGCGCAGGGTGACCTCGATGTCGCCGGAGTCCTCGCCGAGGTAGGCGAGCGCCGCCTCGGTGGCCGTGTCCTGGGACTCCTTCATCTCGGCCTCGTTGTGTTTCTGGATCTCCTCGGTGGTGTCGCCGCTGGGGTAGACCGCCTCGCGCGGCATGACGGCCTGGTCCGTGCGGAACCAGCCGTCGAGCACGTCGCCGAGTCCGACGCGGGTGTCCGGTCCGGTCGCCTCGATCGTCGTCATCCGCAGCTGCCCGCTGGTCTTCCGGGCCTCCGCGCCGCTGATCGTGATCACCGGGTCCCCCTTGTTCTCGCCCAGCACGTTCGCCGTCATCCCCGGCTGCGCCACGGAGAACGGCAACGGCGCGAACACCGCCGTGGCGAGCAGCCCCACCACGGGAAGGGCGCAGACGGCTACGGCCACGGGACGCGAAAGGCTGGAGAGACGAGAGAGCACGGGGTCAATCTAACGTGAGGCCGGTTCCGGCCAGGGGGCGGTCGGCCGAGGGCTGAGCCGACGACGGGGGGGGCCGGTGGCTGGTGTGCCGATGGACCGGCCGTGGACCGTGGGGCTCAGTTGACGTCCACGTCCTCGAAGAGCGCGAGGAGTCGCGTCAGCACCCGTACGCAGGCGTCGATGTCGGCGCCGGTCAGGTCGTCGCCCGCCTGCCGCAGCAGCACACGCTCCCGGGCGACCAGCGCGTCGACGGCCGCCCGGCCGGTGTCGGTCAGCCGGATCAGGGAGGACCGCTGGTGCGCGGGGTTCGGGACGGCCTCGACGAGGTCCCGGCCCGCCGCCTCGTTGACCATGCGCTGCACGAACTGCCTGCTCAGCGCCAGCGTCCGGCCCATCTGCGGCACGGTCATGGGTTGCCCGCCCATGCGCAACAGCTCCAGGACGGCGCGTACGCCGACGGGGAACCCCTCCTTGCGTTCCTTCAGCTCCAGCGCACGGGTCGTCCGCCGGTAGAGGGGGCCGAGGACGGCGAACACCTCGGACAGCCGTCCGGCGAGCAGGTCGGGCGGCAGCGGCTCATCGTTCTCTGTCACGGGGGTCACGGGGGTCACGGGGCCATTCTCCGTTCTTCGCCACGGGGCGGTCACCTCCGCACTCCACACCCTCCATGATGACAACCTGGTTGTCATCATGGGATCAACATGACACCCTAGTTGTCATGACCGAGACTTCGCAGGTCACCCTGCGCACGTTCGCGTCCGACGACGGCCCGCTCGCCTATCAGGACGTCGGTTCGGGCCCCCCGCTGGTGCTGCTGCACGGCGGCTTCACGGACCACCGCATGTGGCGCGATCTGGTGCCCGCCCTCGCGGCCGGCCACCGGGTCATCGCCCCGGACGCGCGAGGGCACGGCGCCTCCGCCAACGCGAGCGGGCCGTTCCGGTTCACCGACGACCTCGCCGCGCTGCTGCGCCACCTGGACACCGGCCCGGCGATCCTGGTCGGCCTGTCGATGGGCGGCGGCACCGCCGTCGACACGGCACTGGAACATCCGGGGCTCGTACGCGCCCTCGTCGTCAGCGGCGTCGGGACCAGCGAACCCGAGTTCACGGACCCGTGGACCAAGGACAGCACCGCCCGGTACTACGGCGCGCTGATGTCGGGCGACATCGAGGGGTGGCTGGACATCGTCGGCGAGACCGTCGCGGGACCGCACCGCACGGTCGACGACGTGGACCCCGAGATCGTGCGGCGCGTCCGGGAGATGAGCCGTGCGACCGCCGCCAAGCACACCCTCGGCGAGACGGACTGGCACGTCCCGGTGACCGACACCTGGGCCCGCGCCGCCACCATCGCCGTCCCCGTCCTCGCCGTCAACGGCGCCCTGGACGCCCCCGACCTCATCGCCATGGCCGAGCGCCTGACCAGGACGGTCGCGGGCGAGGGCCGGGCCGTCTCGATCGAGGGCACGGCCCACTACCCCAACATGGAGCAGCCGGAGGCCTTCACCGACCATCTGCTGGACTGGCTGAGCACACTGGACGACCGGAGCGACCGGACCGACAAGACCGACCGGAGCGACAAGACCGGAAAGGCAGGAAAGGCCGGCCGGATCAGCCGGACCGGCTGAAGGAGGAGAGGGGCAGCACGGCGGGTCCCCGTCACCCTCCACGCGTCACCCTCCACGCGTCACCGCAGCGCGTCGGCCACCTCTCGGGCCGCGTCCATGACACGCGGCCCAACCCGCTCCGGCACCGCGTCCGCCAGCATGACGACACCCACGCTGCCCTCGACCCCGGTCACCCCGAGCAGCGGCGCGGCGGCCCCGCTGGCCCCCGCCTCCAGTTCGCCGTGCGTGAGCGTGTACCCGGGCCAGTCCCCCGGCTGCTGCCGGCCCGACAGGATCGCGCGCCCCGCGGCCCCCCGGTCCAGCGAGTGCCGGAAGCCGGCCCGGTACGCCACGTGGTAGTCCGTCCAGGTCGGCTCGACGACCGCGACGGCCAGCGCCTCGGTCCCGTCGACGAGGGTGAGATGGGCAGTGGCCCCTATGTCCTCGGCCAGCGACCGCAACGCGGGCAGCGCGGCCTCCCGCACCAGGGGGTGCACCTGCCGCCCGAGCCGCAGCACGCCCAGCCCGACCCGGGCACGTCCGCCCAGGTCACGGCGGACGAGGGAGTGCTGCTCCAGGGTGGCGAGCAGGCGGTACACGACGGTTCGGTTGACCCCGAGCTTGTTGGACAGCTCGGTGACGGTCAGTCCGTGATCGGTGTCGGCCAGCAGCTTGAGGACACGCAGTCCCCGGTCGAGTGTCTGAGAGGTCTCCGCGGTCACGACACCCACTCCTTCTTGGGTGAGGCGGCGACCCCTGTCACGGCTGATGCGTCACCGGTCCCGTCGGTGTCGCGCCACAGAGGCCGCCGATCGGCTGAACCCGGATGATCCGGGCGGAGTCGCTTCACGGCTGCGCTCCGCGGCGGCGCTGCCACGGGGCGTGTGCGTAGCGGGACAGTAGACGAGCCGGTTCGCTGAGCGGAAGACTCCGTCCAGAATCCGGGCAGTGACCGGTACGGACTACTTGTATTTGTCGCGAAATGTGCGGGCGCACCAGCGCAGAGCGCACGCCGGTACAGGACCTGCAGAGCGCACTCCGTGGGACCGGCCCTCGGAGCGCGCTCCGAGGGCCGGCTACTTCATCCGGGTGGCCCACTCCTGCACCTTGGCGATGCGCTGCCGCAGCTGCCCGGCCGTGGCCTCGGCGCTCGGCGGTCCGCCGCACACCCGCCGTACCTCGGTGTGGATGACGCCGTGCGGCTTGCCGCACTGGTGGGAGTACGCGCCGACCATGCCGTTGAGCTGTTTGCGCAGCTCCAGCAGTTCCTTGTGGGTGACGACGGGCCGCCGGTCGGCGGGCAGCTCCACCAGGTCGGCCTCGGCGTCCGGCTTCTTGCGGCTGTGCGCGATCTGCCGCGCCTGTCGCTTCTGGAGCAGCAGCTGCACCTGGTCCGGCTCCAGCAGACCCGGGATGCCGAGGTAGTCCTGCTCCTCCTCGCTCCCGGGGTGCGCCTGCATGCCGAACTCGGCGCCGTTGTACATGACCCGGTCGAACACGGCGTCCGACTCCAGCGCCTCGAACGGCAGCATGTCCTGGTCGCCGGTGTCCTCGTCCTGCTCCCGCTCCGCCTCCGCGAGGAGTTTGTCCTCCTCGGCGTACGGGTCCTCCTCGCCCTCCTTCTTCGGCTTGTCGAGGGCGTGGTCCCGCTCCACCTCCATCTCGTTGGCGAAGGTGAGCAGGTCGGGGATGGTCGGCAGGAACACGGACGCGGTCTCGCCGCGCCGCCGGGACCGTACGAAGCGTCCGACGGCCTGGGCGAAGAAGAGCGGGGTGGAGATGGTGGTGGCGTAGACCCCCACGGCCAGCCGGGGCACGTCGACACCCTCGGACACCATCCGCACGGCGACCATCCAGCGGTCGGTGCCGTGAGCGAACTCGTCGATACGGTTCGAGGCACCCGAGTCGTCGGAGAGGACGACCGTCGCGCTCGTCCCCGTGATCTCGCGGATCAGCTTGGCGTAGGCGCGGGCGGAGTCCTGGTCGGTGGCGATGACGAGGGCGCCGGCGTCCGGGATGGCCTTCCTGACCTCGGTGAGCCGCTGGTCGGCGGCGCGCAGCACGCTCGGCATCCACTCGCCGCGCGGATCGAGGGCCGTACGCCAGGCCTGACTGACCGCGTCCTTGGTCATGGGTTCGCCGAGACGGGCCTCGATCTCGTCGCCCGCCTTGGTCCGCCAGCGCATGTTGCCGCTGTAGGAGAGGAAGATGACGGGCCGCACGACGTTGTCGGCGAGCGCGTTGCCGTAGCCGTAGGTGTAGTCGGCGGACGACCGCCGGATCCCGTCCGCCCCCTCCTCGTACGTCACGAACGGGATGGGGTTGGTGTCGGAGCGGAAGGGCGTGCCGGTGAGGGCGAGCCGCCGGGTGGCGGGCTCGAAGGCCTCCAGGCACGCCTCACCCCAGGACTTGCTGTCACCGGCGTGGTGGATCTCGTCGAGGATGACGAGGGTCTTGCGCTGCTCGCTGCGGTTGCGGTGCAGCATCGGTCGTACGCCCACACCCGCGTACGTGATCGCGACGCCGTCGTACTCCTTGCTGAGCGGTCCCGCGCTGTACTCCGGGTCCAGCTTGATCCCTATCCGTGCCGCGGCCTCGGCCCACTGCTTCTTCAGATGCTCGGTGGGCGCCACGACCGTCACCTGCTGCACGACGTGGTGGTGCAGCAGCCAGGACGCGAGCGTCAGCGCGAAGGTCGTCTTCCCGGCGCCCGGGGTCGCGACCGCCAGGAAGTCCCGCGGCTGCTCCTGGATGTACCGCTCCATCGCCCCCTGCTGCCAGGCACGCAGCTTGCTGGCGGTACCCCAGGGGGCGCGGCCGGGGAAGGCGGGAGAGAGGTGGTGGTTCGAGGAGGTGGCGGTGGTAGTCACGGTCTCCGGTCTGGGGGTCGAGCGGCAGGTGGCAGCCCCGGGCGACTCGCGCGGCGACGCGGACACCCCGGCTACGTATGACAACCGGGCCACCCTACCGGCGCCCCGGTCGCGTCCACGCGCGAACTGCGCCGGGCCGCCCGGGGATGGGACCGAGGTCACATCCCTACTCGGCCAGGTCCCGCAGCACCTCGGAAATGGCCTTGACCTCGTCGAGGTCACCGGTCGAGACGCCGATGACCAGGCGCTCCGCCGTGTCGATGTCCGGCCGCAACTGCACCTCGTTCATCGCGAGGAAGACGACACAGGACACCCAGGCCGTGCGCTTGTTCCCGTCGAGGAAGGGGTGGTTGATCGCCAGCGACTGCAGGAGTGCGGCCGCTTTGTCGAACAGGTCGGCGTACGCCTCCTGCCCGAACATCGCAGCCGACGGGCGGTGCACGGCGGACTCCAGCAGACCGGCGTCGCGCACCACGACGACCTGGTCATCGACCGCGTGTTCGGCGATGGCCAGGACGTCCTCGGCCGTCAGGTAGACACAGCTCACTTCAGCCGCTCCAGCAGCTCGGCCCACTTGACGGTCTGCTCCTTGGCGGCCTTACGGACCAGTGCCTCGTGGGCCGTTCTGGCCAGGTAGTCGTCCACGGCCCGCAGCAGTATCGCGTGCATGCTGGTGCCCTCCTCCTCGGCGCGCAGCTTCAGGGCTTCGGTCTGGTCGTCGCGGAGACGCAGGTTCATGGCCATACCAAAACGGTACCACCGCATGGGGTCACATTGGTACCAGGTCGCGCCGACCGGCCCGCAGCCGCGTGGTCACCCACGCCCCCACCAGCGCCACCCCCGCCATCGGCAGGAACACCGCGACGAAGGCCGCCGGGTGGGAGGCGGTGCCGGCGGCCGTGGTGGCCGTATGGCCGACCGCGCCGCCACCCAGCGCGGCGAAGGCGGCGCCGCCCGCCGCGAGGAGCAGCGCGTTGGTGAGGCCGTCGGAGATCTGGAGCGCGGCGGAGTTGGTCCCCGCCTCCTCGGGGGCGGACAGCTGGAGCAGAAGAACGCCGGTGGAGGAGATGACGAGCCCCATCCCGAAGCACCCGAAGGCCCACGCGACGGCCACGGTCCACACCGGGACGGAGTCGACCAGCACCCCCGGCAGCGTGGTGATCGCCGCCGCGACCAGCAGCATCCCCATCGTCATCAGCCGCTCCCGGTACGGCTCCACGCGCGCCCGCGCCTGCACCCAGGACCCCAGCGCCCAGGTCGCCCCGCCCGCCGCGAGCGAGAACCCGGCGAGTGTCGGCGACAGACCCCGCTGGGTGACCAGCATCAAGGGCACGAACGACTCGGCCGCCACGAACGACCCCGCCGCGACCCCGCGCAGCAGCACCACCGACGGCAGCCCCCGCACCGCCCGGTACGTCCCGCGCGGCAGCAGCCCCAGCACCGCCGGTACCAGCAGCCCGGCCCCCGCGACCGCCGGAACGGTCGACCACCACCGCAGGTCCTGAGCCGCGTACTGCAACAGCCCGGCGCCGAGCGAGATCCCGAGGGCGAGCCGGATGCGACGACCGCCGAAGACGGAGGCGGGGGTGGACGTCGAGGAGGAGTCGGCCGGCGCCGCTCCCCGCGTCCGCACCGGCCCGGAGGCCCTGCGCCGTATCTGCGGCAGCGCCAGCCCCAGCGGCAGCAGGACGAGAACCGGGATGCCCAGGAACACCCAGCGCCAGCCCAGCTGTTCCGTCACCGCGCCCGAGGCGAGCGGGCCGACCACGGACGGGACGACCCAGCTCGCCGCGAAGGCCGCCATGATCGACGGCCTCAACCGCTCCGGGTACGCGCGCCCGACCACCACGTACAGCGCGACGATCACCAGTCCGCCGCCGAGCCCCTGCACGGCCCGACCGAGGACGAACAGCCACATCGCCCCGGCGGTCCCCGACAGCACCAGCCCCACGGCGAAGGCACCGATCCCCGCGGTCAGCGACCCCAACGGCCCCCGGTGATCAGCCCATTGGCCCGCCAGCACCATCCCGAACAGGCTGGTCGTGAAGTACGCCGAGAACGCGAACCCGTACGCCGAGATCCCGTCCAGCTCCCGCGCCGCGACCGGCATGGCGGTGCCGACCGCCATCGCCTCGAACGCGATCAGCAGCACGACCGACACGATCCCGACACTGAGCCCTCGGTGGGAGCGGCTCAGCAGACCGTCCGCGTCGTCGGGGGCTGCGGGCGGGGCGGAGTTCGGCGTGACGCCCGTGTCACGCGCCTCGGAGTCGGCCATGCCCGCCAGCGTAAGGGGCACCACCGACATACGCCCCTGTCCGAAGTCCCCCACCACCCGGGACCTTGGTCGTACGCCCCGCCGTTCATGAACGGCGTGTGGCAGTCCCGTTGCAGCGCCCCCGGACCTCTTGAGCCCCCGCCGGAGCCCGGCCTACGGTCTTTCCATCGAGTTCGAAGCGACAGGAATCACGCCCCTGACGCTGTCGACCCGGCCGTGTGCCCGAGTGGTTCAGGGACTCGCCTGCAAAGCGAGTTACGTGGGTTCGATTCCCGCCACGGCCTCCAGCACTTGACCAGGCAAAACCCGAAGGGCGGTACCCGTATGGGGCACCGCCCTTCGGGTCGTCCGCCTCAGTTCCCGTCTCACTTGGAGCCAAGCCGCCTGCTGGTAGATCGAGATGGCATAGGGCACGTAGCGGCCCGCGGAGGGGTGCTGCGACTCCTGGACCAGGCGCAGTGGGCCGAAGGCCGGCTCCACCAGCTCACCGGCCGCGCGGCCCGCAGGGTGGACAAGGGCGACCTGCGCCGGCGAAAGCGGGTGCAGACCATCTGTCAGAAGCGAGTGACTCCCGTGTCAAATCGGTGAGTTCATGGCAACTCATCCCCGACACCACGATCCGCCACCTGATGATCCATAAGACGGACTAGTGCCGAGGCGGCTTCTTCGGCTTCTTCCGCTCTGCGTCGACCTGGGTCTGAGACTGCCCGGTGTCGAATATGGCCGAGGCCGCTTCGATGACCGGCGGTGCGGCCAGAGCTCCACAGAGGGCGAAGCCGCACGCGGCGAGGGCTGCGCGCCTACGGATGACGGCTTGCATAAAGATCACCTGCCAAGAACCGCTCTACTACAGGATCTTCATTTCCACCATCCGCCCCCGTCGCACCGGGAGTCAACACCTTTTGCCTGAATTGGGCGTTTAGGTGATTGAACCCCCAATTACCTTGCGTTCAGGGGGAGGGGGAATCCACAGGTCCCTGGTGTGATGCGCCGGATATCCGGCCCCCGGCGGGCTCGCCCCCAGCACGGCGTGCGCTCGGGCCCAGGTCGCGCTCGGGTCGAATCCGTCCGCCGCCTGCCAGGTGGTCGAGGTCAGGGCGCCACGTCCCTTGTAGGTGCCCATGACGGCGGCGTGGGGCGGCCACCGTGCGGACCACTACCCGACCAGCCCGCTCCCCGTGCCGCCTGTGGGCCGTGTAGCGCGTTGTGTCCGGCCAGATGGATCACGACAGGGCCGGGACTCCCCCGACCTGTACGAGAACGGGACCCATCGAGAAAGACGTCGCCATTGCGCTGCGAGCGACAGCCCGCTCGCCCCCCTCGCCCGCGCCTACACGAGCAGAACGGGCGATCGGCGGCGATTCGGTCGATGGGCAGGAGCGCCCCGTCCAGCATCACGTACGCCTTCGTCGACACCGCTCGTACGGATACGGCGAGGGTAGGGGCAAGGGTGAGCAGGGTCTGCCGTCCTGCGTTCAGGCGCCGCCATCGGGTTCCGAGAGTGCGGCGGTGTTCCCTCAGTCGGGCGGCGAGGAAGCCGATGGTTCTCTTGGTCGAAAACCCAGCTACCAGGGGCTTCATCTGTCTCTCAGCCCAACTGCCCGGCTGGCACGTGAGGTTGGAGCTTGCAGCGGCGGTCACCCTCGCGGGTGACGATCAGCATGGTTACCCACTCGACCAGGGCTTCGTGCGGCCGGTGGTGTCAGAGGCCCGCGCAGGCCTTGTTGCGCAGGGTCTCCACCCAGCACCCCGTGGCCGTCCCCTCGCGCTTCTCGCGGTGGAGGAGCCAGAGGGTGAAGGCCAGGGTGGAGAGGTCGGCGTCGAGGGGGCGGAGGGTCGAGTCGGGCTCGCTCCAGTTGAGGATCGCGCCGGTGGTGCCGTCGACGACGAGGCTGCTGCCCTCGACGAAGTGGCCCAGGCGGATCAAGTGGGCGGCTCTGTCCGGGAGTCGGCCGGGGACGGACGCGCCGCACTGGTTCGCCCCGTACTCGGCGAGCGTCGGCAGCGGGATGTCCGTGTCGAGCTGGAAGAAGCCGTGGTCCTCGGGCAGACCCATGTCCCGCAGGAAGCGGCGGGTCGGCTCGTGGGTGAGCGTGGCCGGGAAGTCGAAGTCCTCGAAGCGCCACACCCTGCTCCGGCCGAACTCCTCGTCGAGCAGTCGGGCGGGCAGGTCGAGCTCCAGTCCGGAGCGCGTGGCCGGTCCCCCGGTCAACACCGCCAGGTCGTTCAGGTCGTTCAGATCCTTCAGGTCGTGCAGATCGTTCAGGTCGTTCAGGTCCGTCAGGCCCATTGTCCCCATCGTCATTGTGCTCATGGCTCCCCCCGGCACATGGTTCGCATTGTGCGTCCCCCCGTGGGCGATCACGCGCCGCCGAGCGGTCGTCGTCCCCACTGTCGAGAACCATACGCCGCCCCACTGACAACGCCGGACGTACACGCGAACACGCACCTCAGGGGCTGCGCCGGGGCAGCCCCCCGGGCTCCTACGCCCCCGTCACCACCGCGGCCTGCGGCCGGATCGGCAGACGGTTCACGGGGCGTCCGGTGGCCGCCCGGACCGCCGCCGCGATGGCCGCCGGGGACGTGACCACCGGCACCGCGCTGGCCGCCTTCGCGCCGAAGGGGGCCACGACGTCCCGTTCCTCCACCAGTTTGACGATCTGGATGTCGGGGGCGTCCAGGGCGGTGGGCAGGGCGTAGCCGGTGAGGTCGGGGTGGCGGATGAGGCCCCTGGGGGTGCGGAGGTTCTCGGTGAGGGCCACGCCGACCCCCTGGGTGACGCCGGCCTCGATGCGCGCGGCGAGCTGCGCCGGGTGGAGGATCCGGCCGACGTCCTGGGCGACGGCCAGCTCCACGACCCGTACGGAGCCGAGTTCGATGTCGACGTCCACGACCGCGCGGATCGCGCAGAACGCCAGGCCCACGAACGCGTCGCCCTGGCCGGCCTCGTCCAGCGGCTCGGTGGGGTGCGGGCGGCACTGGGCGGTGGCCCAGAGTTCCTTGCCGTCCAGCGCCTCCGCGACCGTGGTCGACAGAACGCCGTCGTACGACGTGATCTTGCCGTCGGTGATCTGCAGCAGTTCCGTGGACATGCCGAACTTGTGGGCCAGGGGCTGCAGCAGCTGGGTGCGGACCATCTTGGCCGCGCGTTCCACCGCGCCGCCCGAGACCCAGGTGTGACGGCCCCGGCAGCTCGGGCCGGCCGGGGGCTGGTCGGTGTCGACCTGGGCGATGTGGACCTCGTCGATGCCCAGGGTCTCCTGGACGATCTGACGGGCGAGGGTGGAGAAGCCCTGGCCGGTGTCGACGGCCGCGCACAGGACGGTCGCGATGCCGTCGTGGACCTTCACGGTGGCCGTGGAGACCTCGTCCGCGCCCTCGGCGCCGAGCATGTGGACCATGCCGAGGCCGTAGCCGACCCCGCGGCGCACGGCACCCGGCTCGCCCGCGCCCTCGGGGCCGCCGGGCAGCAGCCACTCGTCCTCGGGGGTGTCCTTGGGCAGCGCCGGGAGCGGGAACTCCTGGACCGCCTGGAGGAGTTCGGCGACCGGGGCCGGGCAGGTCACGGACTGGCCCGTCGGCAGCACGTCGCCCGTGGACATCACGTTGCGCATGCGCAGTTCGGCCGGGTCGATGCCCAGCTTCCTGGCGAGCTTGTCCATCTGGGCCTCGTACGCGGCGCAGACCTGCATCGCGCCCTCGCCGCGCACATGGCCGGAGGGCGGGTTGTTGGTGCGGACCGCCCAGCCCTCGATGAAGGCGTTGGGGATGACGTAGGGGCCGCAGGCGAACGAGACGGCGGCGGCCAGCGCCTCCGAGGAGGTGTCGGCGTAGGCGCCCGCGTCGAGCAGGATCTGCGCCTCGACCTTGATCAGCTTGCCCTCGGCGTCCGCGTGGTGGCGGTAGCGCAGGAGGGTGGGGTGCCGGTGGGCGTGGCCGAGGAAGGACTCCTCGCGGGTGGCCGTCAGCTTGACCGGGCAGCCCGTCTTCAGGGCGAGCAGGCCGAGCGGGAGCTGGAAGCCCTGGTCCTCGCGGTCGGCGGTGGCGCCCGGGACGCCGGTGACGACGATCTTCACGCGGTCGGGGGCCAGGCCGTAGCAGGCGGCGGCCGCGTCGCGGTCGGTGTGCGGGTCGGTGGAGGCCACGTACAGCTCGACGCCGCCGTCGGGGCGGGGCACGGCGAGACCGGCCTCGGCGCCGATGGGGGCCGGATCCGCGCGGCCGATGCGGTACTGGCCCTCGACGACGATCTCGCCGGACGCGTCGGGGTCGCCGTGGCGCAGCGGGATGTGGCGGATGAGGTTGCCGTCGGGGTGCAGGGGCTCGGCCTCGAAGGCCTGCTCCGGGTCGATCACCGGGTCGAGCACCTCGTACTCGACGATGACGGCGGCGGCGGCCATCCGCGCGGTGTCGGGGTGGTCGGCGGCGACGGCCGCGATGGGCTCGCCGTGGTGGCGGACGACCTCGGAGGCGAACAGGGGCCGGTCGGCCTTGCCGCGGCCGTGCAGGGCGACGCCCGGCACGTCCTCGTGCGTGATGACGGCCCGTACGCCGGGCATCTCGCGCGCGTGGGACGTGTCGATGGACACGATCCGCGCGTGCGGGTGCGGCGAGCGGAGCACGGCGGCCCACAGCAGGCCCTCGGCCCACAGGTCGGCCGCGTACGGGAAGGTGCCCTCGGACTTGGCCCGGGAGTCGGCGGACGGCAGGGACACGCCCAGGCCGTGCGGCGGCTGCTCGGGGGCGGCCGCGGCCTCGCCGGGGCCCACGGGCGCCGCGATGACGGTTTCGTTGCTCACGCCTGGCCTCCGTCCTGGCCGAACGACCGGCCCTGACCGCCGTACGAGTCGTCCTGGCCGCCGAAGGACTGCCCTTGGCCGCCGTAGGTGTCGTTCTGGCCGGCGAAGGACTGCCCCTGGCCGCCGTACGTGTCGCCGTGCCCGGCGAAGGACTGGCCCTGGCCGCCGTACGAGTCGTCCGGGCCGCCGCCGAAGGGCTGGCCCTGGCCGCCGTAGGTGTCGCCCTGCCCGGCGAAGGACTGCCCCTGGCCGCCGTACGAGTCGTCCGGGCCGGTGAACGACAGCCCCTGGCCGCCGTAGGACCGGTCGGGGTCGTGCGGTGCCGGCGGGGGTGCGCTCCGGGCGTCGTACGCCGCCGTGTCGACGCCGCCGGCGCCGGGGCCCGCCTGGTGCGGGATGCGGGCCTCGCCGGGGTCGGCTGTGGCCTCGTTCTCGGCGGCCGAGTTCGCCTCGCGTTCGGCGACGACGTCGCGGACGGCGGCGAGGACGCCCCGGTAGCCGGAGCAGCGGCAGAGGTTGCCGCACAGGGCCTGGCGGGTCTCCAGGTCGGTGGGGGCGGGGTTGCCCTCCAGGAGGTCGTGCACGGTCATCGCCATGCCGGGCACGCAGAACCCGCACTGGACGGCACCGCACCGGGCGAGGGCCCGCTGCACGTCCGAGGGCTGTCCGTCGGCGGCGAGGCCCTCGACGGTGCGCACCTCGCTGCCCGCGGCGGTGACGGCGGGCACCAGGCAGGACGCCACGAGCCGGCCGTCGACCTGCACGTTGCAGGCGCCGCACTCGCCCTGCGAGCAGCCGTCCTTGGCGCCCGCGAGACCGAGCCGCTCGCGCAGCACGTAGAGCAGTGACTCGCCGATCCATGCGTCGCTGACGGGCCGTTCGGTGCCGTTGACGCTCAGGACGTAGGAGGCGAGGGGGTGGTCGTCGTGCGGGGGCGGGGCGGGGGCGGGCTCGTCGGCCGACGGCTCCGCGTCGCCCTCGGTGTCGGCCGCCGGGGCCGTCTCCGCCGTCTTTGGCCGCTCGGGTCCGCTCTCGGTCTCCGTGTCGGTCCCGACCGGCTCAGCGGGCTCCTGGGCGGCTTCCGGGGTCGGCCCGGCGGTCTCGGGTGCCGCGTCGGCGTACGCCTCCCCAGGGGCCGCCGAGGGCTCCCCGGCGGCCTCGTGGGCCCCGTCCGCCGCGCTCTCCTCCGGCGTCCGGCCCTCCGCCGCGTACTCCTCGGGGCGGCTCTCCTCGGGCCGGGCGGGGGGCGGCGCGGTCCACGCCGTGCCGATCTGCTCGGTGGCCCAGGGCGCGGCGGCGCCGCCGGGAAGCGTGGCGGGCGGATTGCCGCCCCACTGCTCGACGAGGGCCGAGGTGCTGAACTCGCCGGATTCGTCCGGAAGATCACCTCCCGCGACCGGAATCGACCACTCGCCCGTCACATCGTGACCGGGAGCGGCGCCTTCCTGCGCGGCCGGCTCCTCGAACGTCCACTGCCCGGTCGAGGCGGGGTTGTACGTGAACCCGTCCTGCGCCGGGGGCTGCGGCTGCCCGGCGTTCGGGTCGTGCCACTCGGCACCCCCGGCCGGCATCGCCCAGGTACCCGGGACGGACGGGTCGGTCCCGGCGGTGTGGGCCGTGTTGATGGAGTTCGACGCTATCTGCGGCGGGACATAGCCGTGCCCGGGAGCGGCCAGCGGACTGTCGGCGGCGAGCAGCGCGTCGATACCCCCCTCGGGAAGCTGGACGAACGTCGTGGCGCCGTCGTCGTAGTCGCCCTGCGGCAGCCGCTCCCAGCCGCCCTGGCCCCCCTGCTGCGGGGTGCCTTCTCCGTGCTGGTCGTCGGTCACGACAGTGCCCTCCCCAGTGCTCGTCGGGCCAGCGCGGCGACGGTGCGCCGCAGATGCAGTACGGCGGGCGGAAGTGGTGCCACGGTGCCGTCGACCTCGGGGGCCGGGTCGGGGATGCAGGCGGCGGCGACATACTCGCCGAAGGCCTGCAGCGCCTCGGGGACGAGGGTGCGCTCGCCGTCCCAGTCGATCAACTGGCCGACCCAGGCCTCGGCGTCCAGGGGCCGCAGCGGCATCGGCGCTATGGCCCCGACGGCACACCGCACCCCGCGCCGGGCGGGGTCGAGGACGAGGGCGACGGAAGCGACCGCGCGGCCGGGGCCGGTGCGGCCGGTGGCCTTCAGGAAGACCTGGGGCGCGTGCAGCAGCGGCACGCGCACGAAGCCGATGAGTTCGCCGGGGCGCAGCATCTCCATGCCGGCCAGCAGATGCGAGACGGGCATCTCACGGCGGGCCCCGCCCGGGCCCGCGATGATCAGCGTGGCCTCCAGGGCGGCCAGCACGGGCAGCGCGTCCCCGGTGGGGGCGGCCGTCGCGATGTTGCCGCCGAGGGTGCCGGCGTTGCGGATCTGCGGGGGTCCGGCGGCGCGCGCGGCGGCGGCGAGCGCCGGAATGAGCGCCGCGAAGTCCGGGCGCCCCATCCGGGCGTGCGTCAGTCCGGCACCCAGCAGGGCGTGTCCGTCCTGGTACTGCCAGCCGCGGATCTCGCTGATCCTGCCGAGCCCGACCAGTGCGGCGGGCCTGAGTTGTCCGGAGTTGACCGCGGTCATGAGGTCCGTGCCGCCCGCCACCGGAACCGCCCAGGGCATGGCGGCGAGAGCCGCCACGGCCTCGTCGAGCGAGCCGGGCAGGGTCACGGCCTGCGCCGCCTGCGGTGCGTGCGTGGTCAAACCGGCTGCCCCTTCCCGCTGCCCCACCTGGTCCGCCTGTGTTGCCGTACGGTACGTGCTGACAGGGCGGACGTGGCAACTCTGGCACATTCTCGCGAGGTCCGAACGCGGGGGTCCGTCACGAGGCATTCGCCCACCTCACCCGAGAGATGGTCCGTTTTGGTACGGCATCACCCATAGGTGCGCATTGCCACTTACGTAGCCCCCCACTCCCCTTGCGGCTCTTGTTCCCGGACGGGGTCACCGTCGCAGGGCACGCGCTCGCGGACCCACGGGTTCGCGGTCGTCTCACACGTTCGGGGGCTTTCCCTCGATCGGACGTCCGAGCACGCCGGGCCGCCGCTGCCACGGACGCGGGCCCGTAGGCGGCCGATAACCGACCCCCAGGGCGTCAAGTCGCCGGTAGTGCGCCGTCATCCGGCGCTCGAAGTCGGCGAAGTCGCGCTCGGCGGGGGCCGGCAGCCGGCTCCAGGCCACCTCGGCGAAAGCGGCCAGGCGCGGGAACGTCTGATAGTCGACGCGCGCGGGGTCCTCCATCACCTCGGTCCACACGTTGGCCTGGGTGCCGAGCACATGCCTGGCCTCGTCGGGCGTCAACTCCCGCGGCACCGGCTCGAACCGGAAGACGTCCTCCAGGGTGCGCACGAACCCGATGGGCACCGGCTCGTCGGGGCCGCCGTCCTGACGGTGGTCCAGATACACCTGCTGCTCGGGGCACATCACCACGTCATGGCCGGCGCGGGCCGCCGCGACGCCGCCCGCGTACCCCCGCCAGGACGACACGGCCGCCCCCGGCGCGAGGCCGCCCTCCAGGATCTCGTCCCATCCGATCAGGCGACGCCCGCGCGCGGTCAGCCAGTTGTCGAAGTGCCGGACGAACCACGACTGCAACGCGTCCTCGTCGGCGAGTCCCAGCTCCCGGATGCGGGCCTGCGCGGTGGCCGACTCCCGCCACTGGTCCTTGGCGCACTCGTCGCCGCCGATGTGCACGAAGGGCGAGGGGAACACCTCCAGGACCTCCTCGAACACCCCCTCGTAGAAGCGCAGGGTGGTGTCGGTGGGAGCGAGTACGTTCTTGTTGATGCCCCAGGTGTCCCAGACGGCGAGGGAGGCCGTGTCGACGACGTCGGTGTTGCCGAGTTCCGGATACGCGGCGATGGCGGCCTGGCTGTGACCCGGGACGTCGATCTCGGGGACCACGGTGATGTGCCGGGCGGCCGCGTGGGCGACGATCTCGCGGAGGTCGTCCTTCGTGTAGTGGCCGCCGTGCGGTTTCTCCTCCCACAGGGGTGACGCGCGATGGCCGATTTTGGTGCGCGTCCGCCAGGAGCCGACCTCCGTCAGCCTCGGATACCGCTCGATCTCGATGCGCCAGCCCTGGTCGTCCGTCAGGTGCAGGTGCAGGACGTTGAGTTTGTGCGCCGCCATCAGGTCCAGGTAGCGCAGGACCTGGTCCTTGAGGAGGAAGTGACGGGCGACGTCGAGCATGAGGCCGCGCCAGGCGAAGCGGGGTTGGTCCCTGAGGGTCTGGTGCGGGACTCCGTAGGTGGCCCCGGGCCGTACGGGGGCGCGCCGGAACGCCTCGGGCCCGAGGAGCTGGCGCAGGGTCTGGGCGCCCCAGAAGACGCCCGCCGGGCCGCCACCGCGGATCTCGACGCCCCGGTCGGGGACGGCGCGTAGCTCGTACGCCTCCGGCTCCAGGCTGTCGTCGAGGTACAGGCGCACGCCGCCCCGGGCGTCCTCGGGGCCGGGTGGCAGCCAGAGCCCGAGGGCGGCGCCGAGGGTCGAGCGCAGCCAGTGGGCCGTGGTCTGCGTCCCCGGCGCCGCCCACAGGGTGGTGTTCCCGTCGAGCGGTACGCCTCCGGGCAGGGGGCCCTCGACGGTGAGGGGCGCCGGAATCAGGCCCGTCGCCGTCGCGTCCGTCGCCGTCGCGTCCGTCGTCACGTCCGGTGTCATCACGTCAGTCCTTGACCGCGCCGCCCAGTCCGGAGACCAGCCGTCGCTGTACGAGTACGAAGAAGACCAGCACCGGGACGGTCATCACCGTGGAGGCCGCCATCACGCCTCCCCAGTCCGGGTCCTCGGGTTTGTAGAACACCAGCAGGGCCATCGGCAGGGTCGACCGGGAGGTGTCGCTGATGATGAACGACTTGGCGAACAGGAAGTCGTTCCAGGCCGAGATGAAGGAGAAGACGCTGGTGGCCACCAGCCCCGGGAAGACGAGCGGGAAAAGGATCTGCCAGAGGAATCGGGAACGGCTCGCCCCGTCGAGCTGTGCGGCCTCCTCCAGCGCCTCGGGGACGGCCTTCACGAAGCCGCGCAGCATCCAGATCGCGAACGGCAGCGAGAACGCGATGTGGGGCAGGATCAGCGCGCCCAGGGTGTTGAGCTGGCCGAGGTCCCGCATCTGGAAGAAGAGCGGGATGGTGAGTGCCTCGACAGGCACCATCTGGGCCACCAGGAACATGATGAGCAGGGTGGTCCGGAACCGGAAGCGGAATCGGGTGACCGCCGTCGCCGCGAGAAAGGCGATCAGCGCGGAGACGACCACCACCGTGCAGGCGACGACAAGGCTGTTGACGAAGTAGCGGCCGAATTCCTGCTGCCCGAAGACACGGCGGAAGGAATCGAGGGTCGGCGCGAGGGTCCAGGGCCGGGGTTCCGCCGACTCGATCTCCCCCGTCGGCTTGACCGCGCTCAGCAGCATCCAGTACAGCGGAAACGCCACCACGACCGCGATGACCAGGGCCGATGCCTCGGCGGCGAACCGCCAGGGGCGTCGCGGGAATGCCCGTGAATTCACAGCTCCTCCCCCTGCCGGCGCAGCAGTCGCAAATAGACCAGGGTGACCGCCAGCAGAATCACCAGCATCACCACGCCGATCGCCGAACCGAGGCTGTACTGGGAGGACGCGAAGGCCTTCTGGTAGGCGTACACGTTCAGGACGAGGTTCTGGCCCGCGATACCGCCGCCGCCCGTCATCACATAGATCTGGGTGAAGACCTTGAAGTCCCAGATGATCGACTGAATGGTGACGACGACGAGGATCGGCCGGAGCATCGGCGCGGTGACGGACCGCCAGATCCGCCACTGCGAGGCGCCGTCCAGGGCCGCGGCCTCCAGCACCTCGGAGGGTACGGAGCGGATGCCCGCGTAGACGGTCACCATCACGAACGGGAAGGAGCACCACACCACTTCGAGCAGGACGAGGAGGAAGGCGCTGTAACGCCCGTAGGTCCATGAGTGGTCGCCCAGCCCCAGGACGCGGTTGACCGGGCCGAAGTCCGGGTCGAACAGCAGCAGCCACACCGTGGAGCCGGTGATCGCGGGCGTCGCCCACGCCCCGAGCGCCGCCAGCATCAGCGCCAGGCGCGGCACGGCCCGTACTCGTGTCAGCAGGACGGCGAGCGAGCACCCCACGGCGAGCGTGGACACCACACAGGCCGCCGCGAAGACGACCGTGGACAGGAGCACCCGCCAGAACTCGGCGTCCGCGAACAGGCGCTCGTAGTTCCCCAGTCCCTGGAAGGAGGTCGGTTCGCCGCCGCTGACCTGGGCCTGGGTGTACTCCAGCAGCGAGATGAGGCCGAGCTGATAGACGGGGTAGACGAGGAGGGCGCCGAGGACGACGAGCGCGGGGGCGAGGTAGAGCCAGGGGGTCGCTTCACGCCCGCGGGGCGGACGGGCCGCGGCTCGGGTGAGCGCGGCCCGTCCGGCGGTCTTCTCGACCGTGTCGTGCACCGCCATCGGGTCAGCCGACCGTGCCGAACACGTCGTTCATCTGCTTCGCCGCGTCCGTCGACGCCTCGGCCACGTCCTTCTTGCCGCTGACGACCTCCTGGAACATCGTCGGCAGCACCAGCGAGGCGTCGATCTGCGCCCAGGCCGGGGAGGCGGGCACGAACTTCGTGCCGGAGGAGAGCGTCTTGACGAAGGGCTCGATGAACGGCTCCTTCTCGGCCGCCGCGGCCCGTGCGTCGGTGTACGTCGGCAGGAAGCCCATCGCGTCGAAGAGTTCGCCCTGGGTCTTCTTGGACGCCAGCCGCTTCATCAGGTCGACGGCGAGGGTGCGGTGCGTGGTGCTCTTCAGGACGCCGACGTTGTTGCCGCCCGCGAACGCCGGTGCCACCGAGCCGGGCTTCACCCCCGGAAGCGGTACGACCGCGTACTTGCCCTTGACCTTGCCGGCCTCCACGGCCGCGTGGCTGAAGTCGCCGCCGATCGCCATGCCCGCCTTGCCGGCCGCGAACGCGGTGACCGTGTCGTTGCCGCCCATGCCCGCGCACTTGGCGGCCGGGCAGTTGTCGTCGCCGAAGAGCGAGGTGTAGGCCTCGATGCCCTCGCGGGCGGCCGGGCTGTCGATCGTGGACGCGTACGAGCCGCCCTTGCCCTCGGCTATCTCGCCGCCGTTGGCCCAGACGAAGGGCATCGCGCCGTAGGTGTAGGCACCGCCGACGACGATCCCGTACAGGTCGGGCTCGGCGGCGCGGATGCGCTTGGCGGTGGTGGCCAGCTCGGCCAGGGACCTCGGGGCCTCCAGATTCAGGCGCTCGAAGACGTCGGTGCGGTAGTAGAGCGCGCGGACGCCCACGAAGAAGGGCGCCCCGTAGATCTTGCCGTCGACCGTCACGGAGGTTCTGGCGGTCGGGTCGGAGTCCTTGGCGTCGGACCAGTCGTTGAACTCCCGGGTGATGTCGGCGAGTCCGCCGTCCTTCACATAGCCGGCCGTGTCGGTGTTGCCGTACTCGATGAGGTCGGGGGCGCTCTTGGGGTCGTTGAAGGCGGCCTTGATGCGCTGGGCGCGGGTCTCGACGGGGATGTACTCGACCTTCACCTTCGCGCCGTCGTGCGCCTTCTCGAAGGCGGCGACCACCTTGTCGACGACCTTCTGCTTCGGTGCGTTGCTCACCTCCTGGAAGAGCCAGACCCGCAGGGTGCCCGTCTTCTCGTCCTCCCCGGAGGAGGAGTTGTCGGAGGTCTGGGGGGCGCAGGCGGTGAGCCCGGCGAGGGCCACGGCCGCGAGGGGCACGACGAAGCGGGCGGCGAGCTTCATGAAGCTGTTCCTCCGGAGGGGGGTGCGGAGTGTTGCATTCTCTGCAACGGGCGTTCTGCTCTACACAACACACCGGAGGCTATGGAGTACATGAACATGACCACAAGAGGTCTCAACCACCTTGTGATCGGGGGAAGCGCTCTGCGCAACGGAGTTCAGGGCAAAGGGCGCGACAAAGCACGGGTGCGCCCGCATCGCGGGCGGGTGCGGGGGTGTGTGGTTGCTCGCGCGGTTCCCCGCCCACCCGCACCCGGCGACGAAGCAGACGCTCCCGAGCCGATCGCGCCCCGTATTACTTCTTGCCGTCGCCCTGGTCGTCGCCGCCCGCGCCGAGGGACTCGAAGATCTCCTTGCACATGGGGCAGACGGGGTACTTCTTCGGGTCACGGCCGGGGACCCACACCTTGCCGCACAACGCCACGACGGGCGTGCCGTCGAGGGCGCTCGCCATGATCTTGTCCTTCTGGACGTAGTGGGCGAAGCGCTCGTGGTCGCCGTCGCCGTGCGACGTCTGCGGCGTCGGCTCGACGAGGGTCCCCGTACCAGTACCGCGCTCGGGCTCAAGAGTGCTCATGACGCAAGGGTACTGAAGCTCACGGGCATCAGTTGAGCGAAGGGTCGTCCGGGTACGTGGCCACCATCGCGAGTTCGCTGCGCTGGCGGCGCAGGACCTCGCGCCAGAGTCTCTCCGGGCAGGGCGAGGAGACGTCGCCGGGTTCGGACTCGACGACGTACCAGGCACCCTCCGCCAGCTCGTCCTCCAACTGGCCGGGCCCCCAGCCGGCGTACCCGGCGAAGATGCGCAGCGAGCCGAGCGCGGAGGCGAGCAGCTCCGGCGGGGCCTCCAGGTCGACGAGGCCGATCGCGCCGTGCACCCGCCGCCAGCCGAGCGGGGTCCGGTCCACGGAACCGCCGCCGGGGATCACCCCGACCCCCAGCGCCGAGTCCAGCTGCACCGGGCCGCCCTGGAAGACGACCCCCGGTTCGCCGGCGAGTTCCGCCCAGTCCTCCAGGATGTCGCCGACGCCCACCGGGGTCGGCCGGTTGAGGACCACGCCGAGCGAGCCCTTCTCGTCGTGGTCGAGGAGCAGCACGACAGCGCGGTCGAAGTTCGGGTCCGCCAGGGCGGGCGTGGCCACGAGCAGCCGCCCTGTGAGCGAGGACACCTCGGTCATGCCAGACATGATCCCGCATCCTGCCCCCGCGCGGGGAGCCAATGCCGACAGCGATGGGCGCGCAGCTCACGGTGGGGGGAGGCGCGGGGGGCGCACGGCCGCGACGGTGACCCCGTGTGGCCGGTGATGAACTGTTCGTGTTGTGGCGAATCCATGACGTGGCTGAGAAGTCCCTGGGCTTCCGGAAGGGGGGTGGGCGGCGATTACGCTAGCTCTCCGGCCCACGCCGCGCCGGCCCCGCACCACGGGTCCACCGGCCGTCCGTCCACGCCGAAAGCCTCTGCCCAACTCCACGGAACGCGAGATCCATGACCGTCAACGGCTCTGACGACGTACTGCTTGTACACGGCGGCACCCCGCTCAGTGGCGAGATCCGTGTCCGCGGTGCGAAGAACCTCGTACCCAAGGCCATGGTCGCCGCGCTGCTCGGCAGCGGTCCGAGCCGGCTGCGCAACGTGCCCGACATCCGCGACGTCCGGGTCGTGCGCGGGCTGCTGCAGCTGCATGGCGTAACGGTCCGCCCGGGTGACGAGCCGGGCGAGCTGGTGATGGACCCGACGAACGTGGAGAGCGCGAACGTCGCCGACATCGACGCCCACGCGGGCTCGTCGCGCATCCCGATCCTGTTCTGCGGCCCGCTGCTGCACCGGCTCGGCCACGCCTTCATCCCCGGCCTCGGCGGCTGCGACATCGGCGGCCGGCCGATCGACTTCCACTTCGAGGTGCTGCGGCAGTTCGGCGCGAAGATCGAGAAGCGTGAGGACGGCCAGTACCTGGAGGCGCCGCGGCGGCTGCGCGGTACGAAGATCCAGCTGCCGTACCCGTCGGTGGGCGCGACCGAGCAGGTGCTGCTCACGGCCGTCCTCGCGGAGGGCGTGACGGAACTCGCGAACGCGGCGATCGAGCCGGAGATCGAGGACCTGATCTGCGTCCTGCAGAAGATGGGCGCCATCATCGCGATGGACACCGACCGCACGATCCGCATCACCGGTGTGGACTCGCTCGGCGGCTACAACCACAAGGCGCTCCCGGACCGCCTGGAGGCCGCCTCCTGGGCGTCCGCCGCGCTGGCGACCGAAGGCGACATCTACATCCGGGGCGCGCAGCAGCGCTCGATGATGACGTTCCTGAACACCTACCGCAAGGTGGGCGGTGCCTTCGAGATCGACGACGAGGGCATCCGCTTCTGGCACCCGGGCGGCCAGCTGAAGTCGATCGCGCTGGAGACGGACGTCCACCCCGGCTTCCAGACCGACTGGCAGCAGCCCCTGGTCGTCGCCCTGACGCAGGCCACCGGCCTCTCGATCGTCCACGAGACGGTCTACGAGTCCCGCCTCGGCTTCACGTCCGCGCTGAACCAGATGGGCGCGCACATCCAGCTGTACCGCGAGTGCCTCGGCGGCTCGAACTGCCGCTTCGGCCAGCGCAACTTCCTGCACTCGGCGGTCGTCTCCGGCCCCACCCGCCTCCAGGGCGCCGACCTGGTGATCCCCGACCTCCGCGGCGGCTTCTCGTACCTCATCGCGGCGCTGGCGGCCCAGGGCACCTCCCGGGTCCACGGCATCGATCTGATCAACCGGGGCTACGAGAACTTCATGGAGAAGCTCATGGAGCTGGGAGCGAAGGTGGAGCTGCCGGGCAAGGCACTCGGCTAGGGCCGCGCCTGGGAAAGCAAGGGGCGCAGCCCCTGCTTTCCCGGGGGCGCGGGGAACTGCGCGACCAGCCCCCACCGAACCCGCAGCCGAAGTCCCTACGACGATGGGGGCGGCACCCGGACACCGGGTGCCGCCCCCATCAGGCGTTCTACGCGCGCCACACCATCCCCGGAAGGACGGACGGCAAGGTTACTTGCCCTTCGCCGCTTCCTTGAGCTTGCTGCCCGCGGAGACCTTCACGCTGTAGCCGGCCGGGATCTGGATCGGGTCGCCGGTCTGCGGGTTACGAGCGGTGCGAGCGGCACGGTGGGTGCGCTCGAAGGTCAGGAAGCCGGGGATGGTGACCTTCTCGTCGCCCTTGGCGACGATGTCGCCGACGACCTCGGCGAACGCGGCCAGCACGGCGTCGGCGTCCTTACGGGTCACCTCGGCGCGGTCGGCCAGGGCGGCCACCAGCTCACTGCGGTTCATGTTGTTACTCCCGTGTTCTTCTTGCCGTTGAGGCGGACCCGGGTCCGTCGTCAGACCCTCGCGCCCAGAAACGCATCCTGCACTCACCTGCGGCGGGAAAGCCAATCCAGCACCCCTGGGAGTCACACGAATACCCCTGGGAGTCACATGCACACCCCTGGGAGTCGTGGCAGGCCTGAGCTTGGCCGCCACACTAAAGGGCGGCACAAGCCCTCCGGCCCCGCGACGCGCCGACGGCGCGGGGCGTGGCAACCGTCACAGCGACGGCCGGCGGCGGGTTCAGGCCGACGCCGCCGCCTTCGCGGCCTCGCGCACCGCCCCGGCGACCGCGCCCGCGACCTTGTCGTTGAAGACGCTCGGGATGATGTAGTTCGGGTTCAGCTCGTCCTCGGTCACCACGTTCGCCAGCGCGCTCGCCGCGGCGAGCATCATCTCGGTGTTGACGGTGCGGGACTGGGCGTCGAGGAGACCGCGGAAGACACCCGGGAAGACCAGCACGTTGTTGATCTGGTTAGGGAAGTCCGAGCGGCCGGTGGCCACGACGGCCGCCGTCTGCCGGGCGACAGCGGGGTCGACCTCGGGGTCGGGGTTCGCGAGCGCGAACACAATGGCGTTGTCCGCCATGGCGGCCACGTCGTCGCCGTCGAGGACGTTCGGGGCGGAGACGCCGATGAAGACGTCGGCCTCGCGCACGGCCTCCTTGAGGGTGCCCGTGAGGTTCTCGGGGTTGGTGTTGTCCGCGATCCAGCGCAGCGGCGAGTCGGCGGCGGCGTCGACCAGGTCGGCGCGGTCGCAGTGCACGACACCGTGGATGTCGGCCACGACGGCGTTCTTCACACCGGCGGCGATGAGCAGCTTGAGGATGGCCGTACCGGCCGCGCCGGCGCCCGACATGACGACGCGGATGTCCCCGATCGCCTTGCCCGCGACGCGAAGTGCGTTGGTGAGGGCGGCGAGAACGACGATCGCCGTGCCGTGCTGGTCGTCGTGGAAGACGGGGATGTCGAGGGCCTCGCGCAGGCGGGCCTCGATCTCGAAGCAGCGGGGCGCGGAGATGTCCTCCAGGTTGATGCCCGCGAAGCCGGGGGCGATGGCCTTGACGATCTCGACGATCGCGTCGGTGTCCTGGGTGTCCAGGCACAGCGGCCAGGCGTCGATGCCGGCGAACCGCTTGAAGAGGGCCGCCTTGCCCTCCATGACGGGCAGCGCGGCCTTGGGGCCGATGTTGCCGAGGCCCAGCACGGCGGAGCCGTCCGTCACGACCGCAACGGAGTTGCGCTTGATGGTGAGGCGGCGGGCGTCCTCGGGGTTCTCGGCGATCGCCATGCAGACGCGGGCCACACCGGGCGTGTAGATCATCGAGAGGTCGTCACGGTTGCGGATGGGGTGCTTCGACGCCATCTCGATCTTGCCGCCGAGGTGCATCAGGAACGTACGGTCGGAGACCTTGCCGAGCGTCACGCCCTCGATGTGCCGCAGCTGCTCGACGATCTCGTCGGCGTGGGCGGTGGAGGTGGCGGCGATGGTGACGTCGATGCGGAGCTTCTCGTGGCCGGATGCGGTCACGTCGAGGCCCGTCACCGAGCCTCCGTGGGACTCGACGGCTCCGGTGAGCTGGGAGACCGCGGTTCCGCTCGCGGGCACCTCCAGCCGGACCGTCATCGAGTAGGAGACGCTGGGCGCCGTTGCCATGGCCGACTTCCTCTGCTTTCGCGTACTTCTGCTACTGCGTTTGCTGCGTTGGGCCGTCCGATCGTCGCACCTACCGCCGGGTAGGCGTTAGCCGTCCGGGGTTGAGAACGTTTTGTTCTCAACGAGAAGAGGTCCACGTCACATTCGACGTGGACCTCTTCGTACGTTCAGTGGCACCGACCCGCCATGCTCGCCTCGCGGCAAGTGGTCGCTCGTAGCGACGAAGGTTGGGCCCGGGGGCTTGGATCGGGCCGGTGCCACCCCCAAGGCTAACAGGCGCCCCGGAGTTCGGGGAGTTGCCGATGCGCCGACGGGTGCGGGTGGGGGGACATCAGTCCCGGAGGAGGTCCGGGACTCCGTTCGCGTCGGGGTCGTCCCGCTCCGCCGACACGACCGTCAGCTGTTGGGTCGCCCGGGTGAGCGCCACGTACAGCACCCGCAGCCCCGCCGGGGACTCGTCGGCGATCTCCGCCGGGGAGACGACCACGGTGGCGTCGTACTCCAGTCCCTTCGCCTCCAGGCTGCCGAGGGCGACGACGCGGTCGCCGAGGCCGGCCAGCCAGCGGGCGGCCTCGTCGCGGCGGTTCATGGCGACGACGACTCCGACCGTGCCGTCGACGAGGTCCAGCAGGCGCGCCGCCTCCGCGCGGACCGTGCGGGCCAGGGTCTCGCGGGCGGCCGTGACGAAGCGCGGCTCGACGCCGGTGGAGCGGACCGCCGAGGGGGACTCGGAGCCCGGCATCGCCAGCGCGAGCACCTTGGCCGCCAGTTCGGCGATCTCGGCCGGGTTGCGGTAGTTGACGGTGAGGGTGAACCGGCGGCGCGGGCGGCTGCCCAGAGCCTCGTCTCGGGCCTCGGCCGCCTCGTCCGGGTCGGACCAGGAGGACTGGGCGGGGTCCCCCACGACCGTCCAGGTGGCGTGGCGGCCGCGGCGGCCCACCATGCGCCACTGCATCGGGGTGAGGTCCTGCGCCTCGTCGACGATGACGTGCGCGTACTCGGTGCGCTCCTGCGCCAGCCGCTCGGCCCGCTCCCGCTGGGTCTCCTCGCGGACGGGCATCAGCTCCTCCAGACCCGTGAGCTGGTCCAGGGGGTCGAGGTCGCGCTTCTTCCTGGGGCGGGCCGGGACACCGAGGACGGCCTGGAGTTCGTCCAGTACGGCGACGTCGTGGACCGAGAGGCCCTCCCGTTTCAGGGAGCGGGCGACCCGGCGGACCTCGCTCGGATTCAGGATGCGCCGGGCCCAGCGGCCGAGGCGGCGCTCGTCGGACATGGCCGCCAGCACGCCGCGCGGGGTCAGCTCGGGCCACCAGGCGTCGAGGAAGGCGATGAAGTCGTCCTCGCTCGTGATGTCCTCGTCGAAGGAGGAGCGCAGCTCGGCGGCCAGCTCCGGGTCGCTGTGCCGGCCCGCCGCCCCCGACCGGGCCCACAGGGCGTCGAGGAGGAGCTTGCGGGCGCGGGGGCGCAGCAGGTTGACGGGGGCCGTGCCGCCGAGCGCGTTCTGGCGGACGCGGTCCAGTTCGGGGGCCTCCAGCTCGATACGCCGGCCGAAGGCGACGACCCGCAGGCGGGTGGGCGCGTCGCCGGACTCCAGGGCGCCCCGCGCGGCCTTCCGCAGCACCTTGAGCATGCGGTACGAGCCCTTGGCCCGGGCCACGGCCGGGGAGTCGTACAGCGTGGCCCCGACGCCGCCCGTGTCCTCGGCCAGTGAGCCGATCGCCCGGATGGCGACCTGGCCCTCCTCGCCGAGGGACGGCAGCACGCCCTCGGTGTAGGCGACCAGCAGCGGGGTCGGGGAGACGATCAGGATGCCGCCCGCGTACCGGCGCCGGTCCTGGTAGAGCAGGTACGCCGCCCGGTGCAGGGCGACGGCCGTCTTGCCCGTCCCGGGGCCGCCCTCGACGTAGGTCACGGAGGCGGCGGGGGCGCGGATCACCAGGTCCTGTTCGGCCTGGATGGAGGCGACGATGTCGCGCATGGTGTGGCTGCGGGCCTGGCCGAGGGCGGCCATCAGGGCGCCGTCGCCGATGACGGCCAGCTCACCGCCGTCGAGGGAGGCCTTCAGCTCGGGGCGCATGAGGTCGTCCTCGACGCCGAGCACCCTGCGGCCCTTGGAGCGGATGACCCGTCGGCGGACGACCCGGCCGGGGTCGACCGGGGTCGAGCGGTAGAAGGGGGCGGCGGCCGGGGCCCGCCAGTCGATGACCAGCGGGGCGTATTCCGAGTCCAGGACCCCGATACGGCCGATGTGGAGGGTCTCGGCGATGTCGGCGGTGTTGTCGGGGCGGACGGCGCCCTCGGCCGGTTCGACGGCGGTGTACGCGCCGTCGGGGCCCTTCTTGCCGTCCTTGCCGAGCAGCAGGTCGATACGGCCGAACAGGAAGTCCTCGAACTCGTTGTTCAGCCGGTTCAGATGGATGCCGGCGCGGAAGACCTGGGCGTCCCGCTCGGCGAGTGCGCCGGGGGTGCCGACCTGGCCGCGCTGGGCCGCGTCGTTCATCAGGAACTCGGCCTCGTGGATCTTCTCCTCGAGGCGCCGGTACACCCGGTCCAGATGTTCCTGTTCGACGCCGATCTCCTTCTCACGTACCGAGTCGTGAGCGGAGTCGAGCGTTTCCTGCTGAACCTGAGCGGCCACCCGGGCCCCCTTCTGACGTGCTGGGCAGCCGTCCACCGTACGCGAAAAGGACCCCGTCAGGCTATGTGCCCGACCGGGGTCCCTTCACCACGTGTTCCGACGTGTCATGCCTTGACCGAGACGAGCTTCTTCCCGCTGAAGGTCAGAACCTCGAAGTGGTCGATCTGGTCCGGCGTGAAGGCGGCACCGCCGTGGGTGTAGAGCGGCTCCTTGGCCTGCTCGGTCTTGGCGTTCTTGATGCCGTAGCCCCACTTCGGAACCGACCAGGAGGTGACCGTCTCGCGCTCGCCGTTCTTGCCGACGGCGATGAGCGAGCACTTCTCCGGACCCTTGACGTTCTTCAGCTCCAGGACCGCGTGCGTGCCCCAGGCCTTGGGCTCCATGGCGATCGTGGCGCTGACCTGGGTGGCCGCGTCGGTGCCGGAGACCTTGTCCTTGTCCGCCATCTTGACGAAGGCGTCATGGGCGGGGCTGGCGACCTGCTCCGTGTTCGAGTCGCCGCCGCCCGTCGTCGCGAAGACGGCCGTCGGGCCGCCGACGATCAGGGCGACGCCCGCCGCCAGCATGAAGAAGTTGCGCCGGCTCTTCTTCGCGCGGTGCTGGACGACCTCGCCGACCAGTCGGTCCGCGAGTCCGGTGGTCGGTTTCGCGGACAGGGACTCGCCGATCGCGGGTGTGCCCTGAGCGGCGGGCAGGTCCGCGAGCGCGGCCAGCATCGGTTCCATACCGGCCAGCTCGTCGAGCTGCTGGCCGCACCACTCGCATGTGGCGAGGTGGATTTCGAACTGTGTGGCCTCGGCGTCGTCCAGTATCCCGAGGGCGTACGCGCCGACGGTCTCGTGGATGTTGTCGCCGGAACCCTGGGCTCCTTGCACAGATCCGGGCATTCCCGGTCCATACCCCCCGTAGATGTTGCTCATGCCGTCACCCCGCGCTCCTCTAGAGCCAGCTTCATCGACCGCAGGGCGTAGAACACCCGGGAGCGGACGGTGCCACTGGGGATGCCAAGCGTCTCGGCCGCCTCATTGACCGTACGCCCTTTGAAATAGGTCTCGACCAGGACTTCCCTGTGAGCAGGGGTCAGGTCGTCCAGCGCGTCCGACAGTGTCATCAGCCACAACGCCTTGTCGATCTCGTCCTCCGCGGGGATGACCTCCAGCGGCGACGGGTCGACCTCCTGCGGCCGGGCCTGCCGGCTGCGGTGGCCGTCGATGACGATGCGACGTGCGACCGTCACCAGCCAGGGGCGTACCGATCCGGTCGCTCGATTGAGCTGACCGGCGTTCTTCCAGGCCCGGATGAGAGTTTCCTGCACAACGTCCTCGGCGCGCTGGCGGTCGCCCGCGACCAGACGCAGCACGTACGCGAGCAAGGGTCCAGCGTGCTCGCGGTACAGCGCGCGCATCAGCTCCTCATCAGGCTCTGAGGGCTGCGATGCGCGATGTCGTGCCCTGTGCGGGCGTTCATCGGCCACAGCGGAATCCTTGCGCACGGCTACCTCCGGTGTCCGGGGGTTCCCCCAGTCGGTCGCTCACATCGGGATACGTAGGTAACCAGTTGTGTGTTCAGAGTTGAGCCACAACTTTCTCGATTAAACGCGGTACCGGTGGGGCAAGTGGGGGACAAGTGGTCCCATATCCGCGCTTAAACCGGCACGCATGGACGGGAATTGTGAAGACACCCGCGCCGCGATGTGAAAAACAGCACTGCTGCTTCTTTACGCCGACCTGACGTTTGCCCAACTGTCGGGGTGGGTACGGCGGCTGGGCATTTCTGCCCCGACTAGGCGCGGGCCAGGGCCGCTCGGCGTCGGTGGCGGGCCACCCGCTCGCGATTGCCGCAGATCTCGCTGGAGCACCAGCGCCGGCGCCGGCCGCGGGAGGTGTCGACGTACACGATGGGGCAGTTGTCGCCCGCGCACCGGCGCAGGCCGGTGCGGGCCACCGGGTCGGTGAGCAGTTCCACGGTGTCGCGGGCGATCAGGGCGAGCAGGGCGGCGCAGTCGGGGGTGTGGTCCAGGGCGCGGGTGAGAGTGCCGTCGCCCGTGCGGACGGCCCGGGGTGCCGGGACGGGTGCGCACGCCAGGTCGTTGACCCTCGCCAGGGACAGGTCGAAGGGGCGGGAGTCGGGGGCACGGTCGGGAGCGAAGGCGGGAGCGGGAGCAGAGGCGGGGGCGCGGTCGGGATCTTCCCGGACCAACTGTCCGATGTGTCCGCGTAGTTCCCTGAAGTCGACCAGCCAGTGCGGGGTGATGTGGGCGAGGGGGGTGCCGTCGGGGACCAGGCGGGCGGCGGTGATCCAGGTGCGCAGCCCGTCCGGGGAGTCGAGTTGTTCCTCGGGGTGGGTGGTGGCGAGGAAGTCCAGGCAGAGGTGGCCGCAGTCGAAGCGGGGGGTTTGTTCCATGGGGCTGTCACCGCCGTGGGGTTGCCGGCCGGCAGGGGTGCGCTGGGGAGGTGCGTACCCCTTACAGTGCCTGGGCTCACTCCGTGCGGGAAGCCTCCGGGGTGCGGGGGATTCCGGTCGCCCCCGCCGCCCCTACCCGTCCCGTCCCAGGGGCTGCGCCCCTTCGACCCCCAGCCGCGGGTCCGGTGGGGGCTGATCGCGCAGTTCCCCGCGCCCCTGGGAAGCAGGGGGCTGCGCCCCACCGCTTCCCAAAACGCAGCCCCCTACGCGTCGTACTTCGTGTCCGCCGCCGGGTCCAGGGCCAGGCGGTAGCCGCGTTTGACCACCGTCTGGATGAGTTTGGGGGTGCCCAGGGCTGTGCGGAGGCGGGCCATGGCCGTTTCGACGGCGTGTTCGTCGCGGCCCGCGCCGGGGAGGGCCTTGAGGAGGTCCGAGCGGGGGACGACCCAGCCCGGCCTGCGGCACAGCGCGCGCAGCAGGGACATCCCGGCCGGGGGGACGGGGCGGAGGTCGCCGTCGACGAGGACGGCGTGGCCGCGGATCTCCACGCGGTGGCCGGCGATGGGCAGGGTGCGGGCGCGGCCGGGGAGTTCCTGGCAGAGGAGCTGGACGAGGGGGCCGAGACGGAAGCGCTCGGGCTGGACCGTGTCCACGCCGTGGGCCTGGAGGGGCAGGGCCGTCACCGGGCCCACGCAGGCGGGGAGGACGTCGTGGTTGAGGGCGTTGAGCAACTCCGGGAGCAGGCCCCGGTCTTCGGCGCGGGAGAGCAGGGAGGCCGCCGCCGGGGCGCTGGTGAAGGTGAGGGCGTCGACGCCGCGGCCGATCGCCGAGTCGAGGAGGCGGTCCACGGGGGTGATGTCCTCGGGGGGCATCCAGCGGTAGACGGGGACGCCCACGACCTCGGCCCCGGCGGCACGCAGGGACTCCACGAAGCCGGGGAGCGGTTCGCCGTGCAGCTGGATGGCGAGACGGCGGCCCTCTACGCCGTGCTCCAGCAGCCGGTCGAGCACCTCGGCCATGGACTCGGAGGAGGGGGACCACTCCTCCGTGAGGCCGGCGGCCCGGATCGCGCCCTTCACCTTCGGTCCGCGCGCCAGGACCTCGACTCCCCGCAGGCGGTCGAGGAGCGCCTCGCCGAGGCCCCAGCCGTCCGCCGCCTCGATCCAGCCGCGGAAGCCGATGGCGGTCGTCGCCACCACGATGTCGGGTGCCTGGTCGATCAGGCCCTTGGTCGCGGCGAGCAGTTCGCTGTCGTCGGCGAGCGGCACGATGCGCAGGGCGGGCGCGTGCAGGACCGCGGCGCCGCGGCGCTGGAGGAGCACTCCGAGTTCGTCGGCCCGGCGGGCGGCCGTGACCCCCACGGTGAAGCCCGCGAGCGGCCCGTGTTCCGGCTGCGCTGTTCGATCCATCCGATCCATCAGAACCGTCCTGTCTGGTCGATCGGGTCGATCTGATCGCTCGGGTCGCTGCTGTTCGTCGTACATGGCTCTCGTCCCGCAGTCGAATCGTTGCCCTCGGTACGGTGGCACGGACTGGTGCGCCCCCATGCCGAACGAGCCTGTCAACGACGCGTGACAGGCTCGGTTCGGGTTGATGTCGCTGGTGTTACGTCGCACGTGTCACGGCATGGGCGATGTCACACCTCGGCGTAGCTGAGCTGCGGCTTCGCCTCCGTCGTCGTCGCCTCCGCAGAGGTGTTCGAGGCCGGGCGGCGAAGGTATACGGCCCAGGTCACGGCGAAGCAGAGTCCGTAGAAGGCGAGGAAGCTGACGAAGGCGCCGGTGCCGGAGCCGACCGTGAGGAAGGACTGGCGGAAGGCCAGGTTGATGCCGAGGCCGCCGAGTGCGCCGACCGCGCCGATGATGCCCATGGTGGCTCCGGAGAGGCGGCGTCCGTAGGCCGCGGCCTCCTCGCCCTCCAGCCCCTTGGCGAGGGCCTTGGCCTGGAAGATGCCCGGGATCATCTTGAAGGTGGAGCCGTTGCCCAGACCGCTGAGGACGAAGAGCACGATGAACGCGGTGGTGAACAGCGGCAGCGACTTCTGCATGGAGGCGATGACGATGACGCCGGTGGCGCCGGCCATGGCGACGTAGTTCCACAGGGTGATCTTGGCTCCGCCGTACTTGTCGGCGAGCGCGCCGCCCACCGGCCGGATCAGCGAGCCGAGCAGGGGGCCGATGAAGGTGACGTACGCGGACTCCAGGGGCGTACGGCCGAACTGGGTCTGCAGGACCAGGCCGAAGGCGAAGCTGTAGCCGATGAAGGAGCCGAAGGTGCCGATGTAGAGGAAGGACATGATCCAGGTGTGGGCGTCCTTGACGGCTTCCTTGGCGGCGCCGGTGTCGTTCTTCAGCTCGGCGATGTTGTCCATCTTGATCCAGGCGAGGACCGCGGCGATCACGATGAAGGGGATGTAGATCCCGAGCAGGACGCGCGGACCGCCGCTGGCGCCGATGACGGCGAGACCGATGAGCTGCACGACCGGGACGCCGATGTTGCCGCCGCCCGCGTTGAGACCGAGCGCCCAGCCCTTCTTCCGCAGCGGGAAGAAGGCGTTGATGTTGGTCATGGAGGAGGCGAAGTTGCCGCCGCCGATACCGGCGAGCATCGCGCAGACCAGGAACGTGTTGAACGACGTCCCGGGCTCCATCACTACGAAGGCCGCGACGGTGGGGATGAGCAGCAGGCTCGCGGAGACGACCGTCCAGTTGCGTCCGCCGAAGAGTGCCACCGCGAAGGTGTACGGGATGCGGACGATGGCGCCGACCAGCGTGGCCATCGAGACGAGGAAGAACTTGTCGGCCGGGGTGAGCCCGTACTCGGGGCCCATGAACAGCACCATCACCGACCAGACGGTCCAGATGGAGAAGCCGATGTGCTCCGAGAGCACCGAGAAGATCAGGTTGCGGCGGGCGACCTTCTCGCCGGTCTCGTTCCAGAAGGCCTCGTTCTCGGGATCCCAGTGCTCGATCCAGCGGCCTCCCCTGCTTGGTGCGGGGGCAGTGCTCGGGGCTGTCATGACGCCTCCACGTTCTCCGGGCTCAGATGTTGCGATACGGGGATGAGGGGTGATGAGTCCCGAAGGTAGGGAGAGCGCGTTTCCTGTTCTGTGGCACCGGGTGACCGGAAGGGAACTTCGCTCTCACGGATGCGGGGACCGGTCGGTGAGGAATCGGTGAGCGGGGCGTCATACCCGGTGGTCGTGCCGCCTTCGGCCAGATCCTCATGCCAATGTACGGGCACCGGGTGCCGTCGCTCAGCGTGGCGAAGACCACAGGCATCCACGCCGGGCGCGCACGGGAAGCCACCGCCGGGACGATCGACTCCGCCGGCTGGACGGGGGCGGGTGCCGGTACGGCCGGGGGGCGGGCGCCGGAACCGCCGGGGGGCGGGGGCGGGCGCCGGAACCGCCGGGATGGGTCACGTGCCGGTACGGCCGCGGGGCGGGGGGCAGGTGCCGGTACGCCTGGGGAGCGGGGTCGAGTGCCGGAACCGCCGGGATGGGTCACGTGCCGGTACGGCCGCGGGGCGGGGGGCAGGTGCCGGAACCGCCGGGGCGGAGCAGGTGGCGGTACGGCTGGGTCGGGGTCAGGTGTCGGTGTGGCCGTCCGTGCCCGTCTCCGGAGCGGCCGGGGCGGGGGCCGTGCCGAGTCTGAGCTGTTCGGTGATCCGGACGAAGGCCGCCCGGAGGTGTTCCGGGATGCCGAGCGCGGTCGCCGCCTGCTCGGCGGAGAGCGTGTGGCCGCCGGGGGCCGTGCCGGTCCTGGGTGGCTCCGGCGCCTGCGGCAGGTCCTGCTCGGTGAGCTTGCCCGAGCGGATCAGGACGTCGCGGACCGGAATGCCGAGCGCGCGGGACAGGCCCCGCATCGTCTCCAGATCCGGCATGCTCCGGCGCTGCAGCAGCCGGGTGATGGCCGCCCGGTGCACCCCCGCGTCCTCGGCGAGCTTGGTCCTGCCGCCGCCGCGCGGGCTGTCGAGGTCGTACCCACGGGCCCGCATCACGCCTTCGATCCAGGCCGCGAACCCGTCGATGTGCTCGGCATCGCTCCTCATGTGTGAACGCTCCCCGTCTCTCCTTTCCCCTCAGTCGCCGCCGCCCGGCTGCGGGTTGCCGTCGGTCCGCCATGACCTCGACCCTCGCTGCCCGGGCGCCCAACGGGAGGTGGCCGCCCCGGAGGCGGAGCGGCCACGCGTCTCGGCGGGGACGACAGGCCCGCGCCCGTCGGACGAACGGTCAGCCCGACGCCTCGCCCACATAGCTGAGCGTGTCCGTGCCGCCGGCCTCCCAGGTGATGACCACGTCGTCACCGGAGCGGCGGACCGTGGCGAAGGTGACGTCGTCCTCGCTGACGTCCTTCGAGGCCATGGGGGTGAGGGCCATGCGGAAGTTGTTGTCGTCGCGGTACTTGCCGACGCCGGTCATGATGCCCTTGCCGCCGACCATGTCGATGTAGGACAGCGGGTGCTGGCCCTTGGCCTCCCCGGCGGTCTGCTCGGCGCCGATCGTCAGGGTGCGGGCCTCGTCGTCCTGCCACTGGCCCTCGACGCCCTTGGCCGGCGCGGTGGTCGACCCCCCGTCGTCCAGACCGCCGTCGGGCGTGTCGGTGGCCTCCTCCGTGGCCACGTCGGTGGCTTCCTCCGTCTCGGCCGGGCTCTCGGACTCGGTGGCCGTGGCCGACGCGCTCGGCCCGGGCCTGGCCGTGTCGGTGTCGTCCCCGTCGCTGGTGAGGAGGAAGATGCCGCCGCCGATCACCGCGAGCGCCGCCACGGCGGCCACGATGATCAGCGCGATCTTGCCGCCACCACCGGAGGGCGGGGGCGGGGGCGGGTAACCGCCGTACTGCGGGCCGTAGTTGGGTGCCCCAGGCGCCCCCGGCCCGCCCGGCGCCCCGTACGGCGGCTGTCCGCCGCCCCCGTACGGCTGCTGCGGAGCCGTCGCGTACGGGTTCGGCGGCTGGCCGGGAGCCTGGCCCGGGGACCCGTAGGGTCCCGGGTACGGCTGCTGCGGCGGCTGGGAGCCGTACCCGTCGTACGGCGGGCCGGGAGGCTGAGTCATCGGCGGGTGTCACTCCTTGAGTCGCTTCGGCGAGGCACGCAGTGCGCGGAACACCTGCCTCCAGCGAGCCCAACATCCACCACCCGCTCAGTCGCACGCAAGTGCGTATCCCGGTGTGTTACCGGGTCAATACATGTCCGAGCACACGTAACCGGCCGCCCGGGTCAGGACCTGCTCCCGGCCCTCCCGGCATCCCCACTCCGCGGCCACAACCGCGGCCTGCGCCGGGCCGCCAGATCCTCCGCCCAGCCGAACGCGACGACACAGGCGACGACCAGCAGCCAGGTGAGGGCCAGCACGGGCCAGACGCTCTCCAGCAGCCACGGGGCGTGTCGTTCGAGGAACACCACGTCCCACAGCCGGTCCCACTGGGTCGCGGCGATCATGATGCAGGTGGTGTGCCAGAGATAGATCGTCACCGCGCGGGAGTTGAGGAAGGTGATCACCCCGTCCCAGCGGCGCAGCCGGGGCGGCCACCGCGACCACGACGGGCTCAGATGCAGCAGTAGCGCCACCGCGGCGACGGACCACAGGGACTGGGCGAACGGCATGTCGTCCAGGTCGTGGCCCTGGCCGTAGTCGTGGCGCAGGGCGTACCAGAGGCCGAAGAGGGCGACGGCCGGGGCCACGGACGGCACGACGTACCTCGGCAGGCGCTTGAGGATGCCCTCCTGGTGGGCCATGCCGAGGAGCCAGCAGGCACCGAACGTGGTGAAGTCCGTGAAACCCGAGGTGAGCCGCTCGCCGGGGACGGCCAGCCAGCCCAGCTCGAACACCGCCGCCAGGGCGAGCGGCGCGAGGACCGTCACCACCGGCGCCTTCCGCAGCGCGCGCAGCAGCACCGGGGAGAGCACGACGTACCAGATGTAGGTGCGGACGTACCAGAGGGGCCCGGCCAGTTCCACGGCCCAGTCGGCGCCGATGAGGCCGTGCACCCCGGGCAGGCCGTCGGCGTACGGCGGCTCGCTGACCGGGAGGATCCAGAACGCGAGGTGGAACCACCACCAGAGGGGGTGCCAGTACGGATCCGGCGCCCAGCCCTGGGCCACCATCCCCGTCACGCCGACGACGCCCAGCAGCCACACCGGGGGCAGCAGACGGCGCAGCCGGCCCCGGATGACCCCCAGCGCCGGACGCTTCAGCGAGCGCGCCATGAGGTTGCCGGCGAGCGCGAACATCACGCCCATGGAGGGGAAGACCAGCGGCAGCCAGCTCCAGCCGGCCAGGTGGTAGAGCACCACCCGGAAGATGGCGAGGGCGCGGAGGAGGTCGAAGTAGCGGTCCCGGCCGGAGACGGCCGGGGCGGCGGGGGTCCGAGGTGCGGAGTCCTGGGTGAGGGTGCTCATCCGACCGGCCTCCGCTCTCCCGACGGCTGCCCCGACGGCTGCTGCGGCACTGCGGCGGCCGCCTGTTCCTGCGGTGCGCCGGGCAGCCCCACGGCCCCCGTCCGCCGCAGCTTCTGCCAGCGCAGCCGGCCGCCGGTCAGCGCCGTGATCCACGACTGCAGCAGGACGACGTACATGAGCTGGCGGTAGAGGATCTGCTGGAGCGGGAGCGAGATCAGATGGGTCATGCGCTCCTTGTCGAGGTGGAACGCCAGCGCCGCGCACACCACCTGGACGGCCAGGACGCCCAGCCAGGCACCGACCGTCTTCTCGGTCGGCCCGAAGACCAGGCCGTAGAGCAGGAAGACGTCGATGAGCGGGGCCAGCAGCGGGGCCACGACCATGAACAGCGACACCAGCGGCAGGCCGACGCGCCCGAACCGGCCCGAGGGGCCCCGGTCGAAGAACGAGCCCCGGTGCTTCCAGATCGCCTGCATCGTGCCGTACGACCAGCGGTAGCGCTGCGACCACAGCTGCTGGACGGATTCCGGGGCCTCGGTCCAGGCGCGCGCGTTCTCGGCGTAGACGACGTGCCAGCCGTCGCGGTGCATGGCCATGGTGATGTCGGTGTCCTCGGCGAGGGTGTCCTCGCTCATGCCGCCGACGCGTTCGAGTGCCGTGCGCCGGAACGCCCCGACCGCGCCGGGGATCGTCGGCATGCAGCGCAGGACGTCGTACATCCGGCGGTCGAGGTTGAAGCCCATCACGTACTCGATGTGCTGCCAGGCGCCGATCATGGTGTCGCGGTTGCCCACCTTGGCGTTGCCGGCGACCGCGCCGACCCGGGGGTCGGCGAACGGCTGGACCAGCTCGCGGACGGTGGACGGTTCGAAGACCGTGTCACCGTCCATCATGACGATGATGTCGTGGCGGGCGTTGGCGATGCCCCGGTTGAGGGCGGCCGGCTTGCCCGCGTTGAGCTGACGCACGACACGGACGCCCGGCAGGTCCTTGCCCAGTTCCTCGACGATGCCGGCCGTGCCGTCGTTGGAGCCGTCGTCGATGACCAGCACCTCGATGGGATGGTCGCTCGCCACCAGTGAACGGACCGTCTTCTCGATGCACTTGGCCTCGTTGTACGCCGGGACGAGCACCGACACCGGTTCCGTGACGGGCCCGTCCGTGCCCCAGCGGAAGCCACGGCGCCTGACCTTGCGGGCGTGCGCGATCGACAGGATCAGCATCAGGCCGAAGCGGGCGAGGACCAGGACGCCGACGACCGCGAGGGCGACCACGAGGACGCTCGTCGTCTTCTCCGACACCTGCACCAGCGTCACCCACACCTTGCCCTTCACCAGGCCGAGGCCGGTGACCGGGGTGTGCGCGCTGGGCGCGTCCAGGGCGCCGGTGAGGGTGTCGAACGTGTAGCCCTCGGCCTGGAGTCCGCTGATGTACCGGTCCAGCGCGGCGACGGTCTGCGAGCGGTCGCCGCCGGCGTCGTGCATCAGCACGATGTGCCCGTCACCGCGGCGCTCGGGCGTGGCCCGGCGGATGATCTCGTCGACGCCGGGGCGGGCCCAGTCCTGGCTGTCGGTGTCACTGACGACGGTGATGTAGCCGCGGCTGCCGATGTACTGCGTGACCGGCCACGTCCGGTTGTCCATCCGGTCCGAGAACGAGGAGTACGGCGGCCGGAACAGGGAGGTGCGGATGCCCGCGGCGCCCGCGAGCGCGAGCTGGTTCTGGGACAGCTCCCAGTCGATGCGGTCCTTGCTCTGGAGCGAGAGGTCCGGGTGGTTGAAGGTGTGCAGGCCGATCTCGTGACCCTCGTCGACCATCCGCTGGACCAGGTCCGGATAGCGCGAGGCCATCGTGCCGGTGATGAAGAAGACGGCCTTGGCGTCGTGCTTCTTCAGCATGTCGAGGACCTTGGGGGTCCACGTGGGATCGGGCCCGTCGTCGAACGTCAGGACCAGCTCGTGATCGGGGATGTCCAGGGTGATCCGGCGGCCCGAGCGGGTGTCGATCACGGGCCCGCCCTTGAGTATCTTCTTCGGCACCCGGTCGTTCGCCACCGGCGGCCCGACCCGGTGGTCCGCGAGGATCTCGCTGTGCACGTATCCGCGCAGCATCAGCATGGCCATCAGGGCGAGGAGCAGCACGCAGGGCAGCAGATAGCGCAGCGGCACGCGGCGTCCGGAACGCTTGCGCGTGCGCTTACGCGGGCTCTTGCCGACGCTCTTGCTCAAACTCGGGCTCCGGCTCGGGCTCGGGCTCGGTCCCTCGGCCGTGTCGCCCGCCGGGTCGTCGGCCGTGCCGCCCTCGGGGACTTCGGGGACCTGCGGTGCTCGCGGTGAGCGGGTACGGCGGGGGGCGGCGGCACGCGAAGGCGTGCCGCCGCGCTTGGAGCGGGTCATCAGGCGGGGCTCTCCGGGTTCTGCGGGTCCTGCGGGCCCGACGGCTCCTGCGGGCTCTGCGAGTCCTGCGGCGTCGACGGGGCGGGCTCGACGGGCGCCGGGGACGCCGGTCCGTCGGCGACGGTGTCCGTGCCGGAGCCCGGACCCGGGTCGGGTGAGCCGGTCTCGGAGGGCGAGGGCGAGGGCGGGGGCGGCTCCGCGGGGCTGGGGTCCACCTTCGGCGGCTCGGGCGCGGGGGCGGACGGCTCGGGGTCCTTCGCGCCGCCGCTCGGCTTCGGCTGCGGCTTCGGCGTCGCCTTGGCGCTGGGCCCGGCCGACGGCTCGGCGCCGGCGGACTTCTCCGGCTGCTTCGCCCTGCCGGACGAACCGGCCGGGGACTTGGCGCCGGGCGAGGACGTCGCTCCCGTACGGCCCCCGCCCGGACCCGCGTCCGGTACGAAGCCCTCCGCCTCGTCGGACCGGTCGTCCGACTCGGCGGGCAGCGGGGGCGTGTCCACCTTGCCCGCCGGTTTGTCGTCCTTCTGCATCGGCACCGGCAGCCAGGGCGCGTCCGAGTTGCCCGACACGAGGGTGCCGACGATGACGACGGCGTACGCGGCGCAGGCGGTGCCGACGGCGATGCCGAGGCGCCGGTAGAGGTTCCGGCGGCGGCCCGACTCGTCCACGAAGACCGGGCCGTCGGAGTCCTGAGCGGCGCCCGCGGCGTCCCCGTCCTTGCCGGCGTGCCTGCCCTGGCCCTCGTCCACTTCGCGCCCCACACCGTCGAGTTGCACGGTCACCTCGTGCGGATCGTGATGACGGCCCGGCTGGTCGGGCTGTTCCCAGGGCGCCGGGACGACACCCGACAGGGCCCCGGGCGCACCGGAGGCGGTCGGCTGCCGGGGCACTCCGCTCGCTCGGCCCGGCCGGGTCCGGGAGACGGATCCCGTTCTGCCGGCGGCCTCGGGCCAGACCACCTCGCCGCCGGAGCCACTACCACCAGGGCCTGGACCGAGGCCTTCACCTTCGCCGTCGGTCCGCTTCGGCTGAATGCCGTTGGGCCAGTTGTCGACGTGCACGCACTTCCCCCCACGGGATCGTTCCGGGCGCGTGTTCGATGCCGGGCTGTCGCACTTTCCTGTACCGGACCGGGCCCCCACCCGATCCGGGGCGCCCCGCCCATCACACGCACCCTGGCCAACGAATGTATGGGTGGGAAAGATGTGTATGTGTGTGCTGTCAGGTGAAGGTCATCATGATGAGTGCATCTGTGGGCGAAATCCCCCCGTCCTCCAGATCTGCCAGCCATAATCCCGCCCCCGCCACCACGACCCCCACCCGGCCATCGACTCCGGCTCCGGCCGGCCACATGGCACGAGCGGGCATGCCGCCACGCCCCGGCGAAGGCCAAGCTCACCGCGTCGCCCGACAGCGGGGGCGGCGAGGCCACGACCGGGACCGAGCATGCCTGGTGCCCCCCGCCCGCGACCCGCTGCACTGAAACTCGCCGTCCCACTGAGGCCGGAGCGGACGCGGCAACCTCGCCCCCACCGCCTCCCCCACACCCGCGGCGCCCCCACGCCTCCGGAGGCGGATCCCGTACGCCCCATTGACGCATCCCCGGCCCGCCCCTACCTTCCGTCGAAGCGCTTCGACTTCATTCATCGAAGCGATTCGACGGCACCTTTCGACGATCCATCCGACTCCCCCGGAGGCGCAGGATGTTGACGGCACGAAGGCGTACGGCGGCGGCCGCGGTGGCGCTCGGTGGAGCGCTGCTCCTGGTTTCCTGCGGCGGTTCGGACAGCGGCGGTGGCGACGGGCGGACCCTCCGCCTCTGGCACTACGAAGGTCCGGACAGCGCGATGGGCGTGGCCTGGAACGCGGCGATCAAGGAGTTCGAGAAGACCCACCCGGGCGTCGAGGTCGAGTTCGAGGAGAAGGGGTTCGAACAGATCCGGAAGACCGCCCCCATGGTCCTCAACTCCTCCGACGCGCCCGACCTCATGGAGTACAACAAGGGCAACGCGACCGCCGGGCTCCTCTCCAAGCAGGGGCTCCTCACCGACCTCACCCCGCAGGTGAGCGCGCGCGGCTGGGACAAGAAGCTCAGCGCGGGCGTCCGTACCACCAGTCGCTACGACACCGACGGCGTCATGGGCTCCGGCGCCTGGTACGGCGTGCCGAACTACGCCGAGTACACGATGGTCTTCTACAACAAGGACCTCTTCGCCGAGCACGGCATCGAGGAACCCACCACGCTCGCCGAACTCACCGCCGCCATGGACGAGTTCGTGAAGGCGGGCATCACCCCGCTCGCCAACGCCGGCGCCGAGTACATGGCGCAGCAGTACCTGTACCAGCTGGCGCTGAGCAGGGCCGACCGTGACTGGGTGGACTCCTACGAGCTGTACGAGGGCGAGACCGACTTCCACGACGCCGCCTGGACGTACGGGGCCGAGACCTTCGCGGACTGGGTGGAGAAGGGGTACATCGGCGAGAAGTCGACCGGGGCGAAGTCCGAGGACGCGGGCGTCTCCTTCATCCAGGGCAAGGCACCGATCCTGTTCTCGGGGAGCTGGTGGTACGGCCGGTTCCAGGCGGAGAACACCTTCGACTGGGGAACCTTCCTGTGGCCCGACACGAACCTCACGCTCGGCTCCGGCGGCAACCTCTGGGTCGTCCCCAAGGGTGCGAAGAACAAGGAACTCGCCTACGACTTCATCGACATCACCATGTCGGAGAAGATCCAGAACCTGCTCGGCGACAAGGGCGGTGTCCCGGTGGCCGCGGACCCCGACGCCATCACCGACCCCCGGGCCAAGAAGCTGATCGCCGACTTCAACACCCTCTCCGAGAAGGACGGCCTGGCCTTCTACCCGGACTGGCCGGTCCCCGGCTTCTACGACGTCCTCGTCTCCGAGACCCAGAAGCTGATCACCGGCGACGCCGACCCGGACGCCTACCTGGACGCGATCGGGAAGGCGTACGAGAAGGACGTACCGAAGCGATGACGGTGACCGTGGAGCGGGGGCGGGCGGTCGCCAAGGAAGGGCGCGACGGCGGCACCCGCCGGCCCCGCGCCGACCGTGACTCCTACGCGCTGTTCCTCCTGCCCGGCGCCCTCGCCTTCCTCGCGGTCGTCGTCGTGCCGTTCCTGATGAACACGGGGGTGAGCTTCACCGACTGGCAGGGGGTCGGCGACCCGGAATGGTCGGGGCTCGCCAACTACCGGGAGCTGCTGGACGACTCCGCGTTCTGGGCGTCGTTCCGGCACAGCCTGTTCATGGTGGTGGCGATGGCCGCCGTGCCGACCGCGCTCGGGCTGGTCCTGGCCGCCGCCCTGTTCGACTTCGTCGGCAAGCACTTCGGCAGCCGGGTCACCGCCGTGCTGCGGGCCTGCTTCTACCTGCCCCAGGTGCTGCCGATCGCGGTGGCGGGCATCGTCTGGAGCTGGATCCTCGCCCCCGAGAACGGCTCCCTGAACGAGCTGCTGCAGGCGGTGGGGCTCGGCGGATGGCAGCAGGACTGGCTCGGCGACCCCGACCTCGCCCTCTACACGGTCATGGCCGTGATGGTGTGGGTGCAGCTCGGCTTCCCGCTGGTCGTCTTCATGGCCGGGCTGCAGCGCGTCGACCCGGCGCTGTACGAGGCCGCCGAGCTGGACGGCGCCGGCTGGTGGCGCCGCTTCCGGCACATCACGCTGCCGCAGATCCGGCCCGAGATCCATGTCGTCCTGCTGTGGTGCACGATCGCCGCGCTGAAGGTGTTCGGCGCGGTGTACGTCCTGACGAAGGGCGGCCCCGGCGGCGCCACCGACGTGCCGTCCTACTTCTCCTTCACCACGTTCTTCGAGAAGACCCAGGTCGGCTACGGCGCCGCGATCTCCACCGTCCTGACCGTGATCGTCCTCGCCCTGGCCCTGGTCGGCCTGAGGCTCCAGACCCGAGCCGAGGACGCCGAGGAGGGAGCACGCACATGACCGCCGTCCGCCGCTACCCCGTCCTCGTGGCCCTCTGCGTCGCCGCCCTCTTCATGGTCGTCCCGTTCCTGATCGTGGCCGTCAACGCGGTGAAGTCCCCGGCGGAGTATTCGCGCGGCGGCCCGCTGAGCCTCCCCGACGGCCTCTACCTCGACGGGCTGAAGGACTTCTGGCAGCGGGTCGACTACAGCCGGAAGCTGTTCAACTCGGTGCTGATCAGCGGCTCGGTGGCGGTCCTGGCCGTCGTCCTGTCCGTGCTCAACGCGTACGCGATCGGCATCGGCCGGGTCCGGGGCCGCACCTGGATCCTCGCCTTCTTCGTGCTGGCGAACATGCTGCCGCAGGAGGCGCTGGTCTACCCGGTGTACTTCCTCGCCAAGGAGGCCGGCCTCTACGACACCCGGCTGAGCGTGGTCATCGTCTTCACGGTGATCCAGGCGGCCTTCGGCACCTACCTCCTCTCCTCGGTCCTCGGGCGGTTCCCCCGCGAGATCGTCGAGGCGGCCCGGATCGACGGCGCGAGCAAGTGGCAGATCCTGTGGCGGATCGTCGTCCCCGTCAGCCGGCCCACGCTCGGTGTGCTCCTGGTCTTCTTCTTCATCTGGACCTGGAACGAGTTCCTGCTGCCCCTGGTGATGCTGATCTCCAACGACAACCAGACCGTCTCGGTGGCCCTCGGCGTCCTCCAGGGCCAGCGCCTGATGGACGCCACGATGACCAACGCGGCGGCCCTGCTCGGCCTGCTCCCCGCTCTCGTGTTCTTCCTCCTCTTCCAGCGCACGCTCACCCGCGGCATCGCGGTCGGAGCCGTGAAGTAGGCCCCGGAAAGGAACCCCCCACCCATGAAGTTCACCGACGGCTACTGGCTGCTCCGCGAGGGCGTCACCGCGGCCCATCCGGTCGAGGTCCTCGACGTCACCGCCACGGACGGCGCCCTGCGGATCCACGCCCCCACCCAGCCCGTCCGCCACCGCGGCGATCTGCTGAAGGGACCGGTCGTGACGATCGACGCGCACGCCCCGATGCCCGACGTCATCGGCGTCACCTTCACCCACTTCGAGGGCGAACGGCCACACGGTCCGCGCTTCGAGCTGACGACCGAGGAGTTCACCCCGCACACCTCCTACGACGACGAGCACGCCACCCTCACCGCCGGGGAGCTGTCGGTCCGCGTGTCCCGCACCGGCCCCTGGCACATCGACTTCCTCGCCCACGGCCGCACCCTCACCACCAGCGGCCCCAAGTCGATGGGCATCATGCGCGAGGCGTCCGGCGCCCACCACCTGCGCGAACAGCTCAACCTGGGCGTCGGCACCTCGGTGTACGGCCTCGGCGAACGCTTCGGCCCGCTCGTCAAGAACGGCCAGGTCGTCGACGTCTGGAACGCCGACGGCGGCACGGCCACCGAACAGGCCTACAAGAACGTGCCGTTCTATCTGACCGACGCGGGCTACGGCGTCTTCGTCGACCACCCCGGCAAGGTGTCCTTCGAGGTCGCCTCGGAGGTCGTGTCGCGGGTGCAGTTCAGCGCGGAGACCCAGCGGCTGACGTACTACGTCGTCTACGGCCCCACCCCGAAGGAGATCCTCCGCAAGTACACGGCCCTCACCGGCCGCCCGGCCCTGCCGCCCGACTGGTCCTTCGGCCTGTGGCTGTCGACCTCCTTCACCACCTCCTACGACGAGGAGACGGTGACCTCCTTCATCGAGGGCATGCGGGAGCGCCGGCTCCCCCTGTCCGTCTTCCACTTCGACTGCTTCTGGATGCGCGAGTTCCAGTGGTGCGACTTCGAGTGGGACCCCCGGGTGTTCCCGGACCCGGAGGGGATGCTGGCCCGCCTCAGACGACGCGGCCTGCGGGTCAGCGTCTGGATCAACCCGTACATCGCCCAGCGCTCACCGCTCTTCGCGGAGGGCAAGGCCCTCGGCCATCTCCTGCGCCGCCCGGGCGGCGACGTCTGGCAGTGGGACCTCTGGCAACCGGGCATGGCCCTCGTCGACTTCACCAGCCCGGCGGCCCGCGAGTGGTACGCGTCGAAGCTGGAGGCGCTGCTCGCCCAGGGCGTCGACTGCTTCAAGACCGACTTCGGCGAGCGGGTGCCCCTGGACGTGACCTGGTCCGACGGCTCGGACCCGGAGCGGATGCACAACTACTACACCTACCTCTACAACCGCACGGTCTTCGACGTCCTGCGCAAGCACCGGGGCGAGGGCGAGGCGGTGCTCTTCGCCCGCTCGGCGACCGTCGGCAGCCAGAGCTTCCCCGTGCACTGGGGCGGCGACTGCGAGTCGAGTTACGAGGCGATGGCCGAGTCGCTGCGCGGCGGGCTGTCGTTGGGGCTGTCGGGCTTCGGGTACTGGAGCCACGACATCGGCGGCTTCGAGGGCACCCCGACCCCCGCCCTCTTCAAGCGGTGGATCGCCTTCGGCCTCCTGTCCTCCCACAGCCGTCTGCACGGCTCGTCGTCGTACCGGGTCCCCTGGCTCTTCGACGAGGAATCGGTGGACGTCCTGCGCGAGTTCACCCGGCTGAAGCTCAGCCTGATGCCCTACCTCCACGCGGCCGCCCGCACCGCCCACACCGAGGGCGTCCCCATGATGCGCGCGATGGTGCTGGAGTTCCCGGACGACCCGGGCTGCGCGCATCTGGAGCGCCAGTACATGCTCGGCCCCGACCTCCTCGTGGCCCCCGTCTTCAGCGACGAGGGGGACGTCACGTACTACGTCCCCGACGGCACCTGGACCCGCTTCCCGGACGGCGGGACGGTCACCGGGCCCCGCTGGGTCCAGGAGCGGCACGACTTCACCAGCGTGCCCCTCCTGGTCCGGCCGGGCGCGGTCGTCCCGGTCGGCGCGGTGTCCGACCGCCCGGACTACGACCACGCCGACGGGGTCACGCTGCGTGCGTACGGTCTCGCGCACGGGGCCCAGGTCACCGTGCCGGTGCGTGACGTGACCTTCACCGTCGTACGGGAGGGCAGGGTGCTGCGGGCGTCGTGCGACGACCCGAGGGCTCCCTGGGGGCTCGCGGCCGGAGGCCGGGAGGTCCGGGCGGAGGCGGGCACGGGCTTCGTGACGATGGACCTCGCCGGGCAGTCGGACGCCGTGGGAACGGGGCCGGCGTGACGGTGAAGATCACGGACGTGGCCCGGCACGCGGGCGTCTCCCCCAGCACCGTCTCGTACGCGCTGAGCGGCAAGCGGCCGATCTCGGCGCAGACGCGGGCCCGGGTCGAGGCGTCCATCCGCGAGCTGGGCTACCGTCCGCACGCGGGCGCCCGGGCGCTGGCCAGCAACAAGTCGAACGTGCTGGCGATGGTGGTGCCGTTCCGGGCCGGGATCCATGTGCCGGTGGTCATGCGGTTCGCGGTCTCGGCCGTCACCGCGGCGCGCGCGCACGACCACGACGTGCTGCTGCTGACGCAGGAGGAGGGCGAGGAGGGTCTGCGGCGGGTCGCGGACTCGGCCCTGGTGGACGCGTTGATCGTGATGGACGTCCGACTGCATGATCCCCGGCTGCCGTTGCTGCGCTCCCTGGACCGCCCGTCGGTGCTGGTCGGTTTCCCCGCCGATCCCTCCGGCCTGACCTGTATCGACCTGGACTTCAGGACGGCGGGCGAACTGTGCGTGGAGCACCTGGCCGGGCTGGGGCACCGCGTGGTGGCGCTGATCGGCTCCCCGCCCGAGGTCTACGTCCGTCAGACCTCCTTCGCCCAGCGGGTCGTCCAGGGCTTCACCTCGGCCGCGACCCGCAACGGCATGTCCTCCACGGTCCACCCCTGCGAGGCCACCCCGGCGGCCGCCCGGGCGGTGGCGGAGCGCCTCCTGCGCGAGCAGCCGGCGCTCACGGGTGTGGTCATCCACAACGAGGCGATCCTGGACCCCCTCGTCGACGCCTTCGAGCATCTCGGCCTGCGCGTCCCGGCCGACCTCTCGGTCACCGCGCTCTGCCCGGACGACCTCGCCGCGAACCTCCGGGTCCCCCTCACCTCCATCGCCATCCCGGCGGCGGAGGTGGGCGAGCGGGCGGTCGCCCTGCTGATGCGGAAACTGGACGGCGCCTCCGTGCCCGAGGGGACACTGCTCCCGCCCCGCCTGACCGTCCGGGCGAGCACGGCCCGCCGGGTCGCGGGGTGACGGGGTACCGGTTCACGACATGACGAAGCCCCGTCGCCGTGAGGCGACGGGGCTTCGTCCACATGGGAATTGTGGAGATGGCGGGAATCGAACCCGCGTCCAACGGTGCGGAATCAGGGCTTCTCCGTGTGCAGTTCGCTGTGATTTTCTCAGCCCCGGCGATCACGCGAACAAGTCGCCGACGGGCTCAGTCACTGTGAGATTTCCCTTTTCACCCCGTGACCGGGATCAAGGTTTAGTTCCCTAGATTATGCCAGGGTCCGGGTCGGGAACACTCCCGGGCTGACACCCATTAGGGCCTTCTCTCACTGGTTATTAAGCAGCGAGGGCGAAGGTCTGGGAATCGCGCTTGGTGTTGGCGATTATTGGTTGCGACATATGGTTAACGAGATCATTGCCGCTTCCTCGACACGCTTCCCCTGCTTCGACAGCCGCTGTCGAAACCGATCATCCCCATGTTTCACACTGTTCAATTAGGTAGAGCCACTGCTCACACCGACCGCGGCCGGTGTCGTCACCATCGTACGTGACCCACGCACGACGATGCCACCGTATTCCGGCGGCCTCGCCCTACTGGCCCCGCTGCCTCCGCTTGGCCGCCGCGATCGCCCGGTCCGACTCCCGCCGGTCCTGCTGCTCCCGCAGCGTCTGCCGCTTGTCGTACTCCTTCTTGCCCCGCGCGAGAGCGATCTCGGCCTTCGCCCGGCCGTCCTTGAAGTACAGGGCGAGGGGCACGATCGTGTGACCCGTCTCCTGTGACTTGGACTCCAGCTTGTCGATCTCCTCGCGGTGCAGCAGCAGCTTCCGCTTGCGGCGCGCGGAGTGGTTGGTCCAGCTGCCCTGGTGGTACTCGGGGATGTGGGCGTTGTGCAGCCACGCCTCCCCCCGGTCGATCTGGACGAAGCCGTCGGTCAGTGAGGTCCTGCCCTCGCGCAGCGACTTGACCTCCGTGCCGGTGAGCACGAGCCCCGCCTCGTAGGTGTCGACGATCGCGTAGTCGTGCCGGGCCTTCTTGTTCTGGGCGACGATCTTCTTCTTGCCGCCCTTCTCGCCGTCCCGGCCCTTGGTGACCGCCCCGCCCTGCTTGGGCTGGGACTCCTTCGGTACGTACATTCCCTTGCTCATAGTGGGCCCATTTTCGCACTACGAAGGGGGTCCGCGGGAAGCCGATTAACGAGGGCGGCTCACTGCCCGAGTCCGCTCAGCACCGTCTCGGCCCGCTGGAGGGCGTCCTCGTCCGCGTCGAGGTCGGGGGTGATGCCACGGCCGTCGACGCTCCGGCCGGAGGGGGTGCGGTAGTGGCCGACGGTCAGTTCGGCGACGGAGCCGTCGGGCAGGCGGGTCGGCATCTGCACCGAGCCCTTGCCGAAGGTGCGGGAGCCGACGACCACCGCGCGGCCCCGGTCCTGCAGCGCTCCGGTGAGCAGCTCGGCCGCGCTCATCGTGCCGCCGTCCACCAGCACCACCAGCGCCCTGGTGGTGTCGCCGCCGGGTTCCGCGTGCAGGGCCCGCTGCTCGCCGTTGACGTCGTACGTGGCGACGAGGCCGCCGTCGAGGAAGGCGGAGGCGGCGGTGACGGCCTCGGAGACCAGGCCGCCGGAGTTGCCCCGGAGGTCGAGGACGAAGCCCGCCGTACCGGAGGACTGCTCGACGGCGGCTCGTACGACGTCACCGGAGCCCTTGGTGAACGCGTCGACCGTGATGACACCGACCCCGTCGGCGGTACGGCTCACGGTCACGTCCTCGGTGGACAGCCGGGCCCGGCGCAGGGTCTCGTGCCAGGTGCGGGTGCCGCGCCGCAGCTCCAGCGACACCTCCGTACCGGCGGCCGCGCTCTCGGGGGAGTCGGTGTTCCCGGTCCCCCCGTCGATCGCGTCGCCGCGGAGTAAGGAGACGACGTCGGTGACCGGACGCCCGTCGACCTTCTCGCCGTCGACGCCGACGAGCCGGTCGCCCGCGCGGATCCCGGCGTCGGCGGCGGGGGAGCCGTCCTGCACCCGGGCCACCTCGACATGGCCGTCGCGCCGCAGCCGGGCCCAGAGGCCGACGCCGGTGTACTCGCCGTCGAGGGCCTCCTCGAACTGCTCGTACTCGCCCTCGGAGTAGACCGCGCCCCACCGGTCGCCACTGCGGCTGACGGCCCGCTCGGCGGCCTCCACGGGGGACTCGCCCTCGGCCATGGCCTCGGCGGCGGCGTCCGCGACGTCCTGCTCCCGGCCGACCGGGGCGGAGCCGGAGGGCTTCACGACGGCGGCCGTGCCGCCGCGCGGGTCGTCGAAGCAGCCGGTCGCGGCACCCGTGGCGAGCACACTCGCGAAAACCAAGGTCAGGGCGGCCCCGCGGCGGATGCGGCGGGGCGGGGAAAACAGGTCGCGGCCTGACATGTCGGCGAGTCTAGGACAACGCGAAGGGCCGTACCGGCCCTTGCCGGTACGGCCCCAGGGGCATGCGTCACACCTTCAGGTACTTGCGCAACGCGAAGAAGGCGGCCAACGCGGGCATCAGGAAGCTCGCCGCGAGGATGAGGGGCAGCTTGGTCAGGACCGCGTCCCAGCCGACGAAATTGATCAGCGGCAGGTTCTGGGACAGCGACACCCCGTTGTCGATCACGAAGTACTGCCCCAGGATCAGGAAGGCGCAGGCGATCGTGCCGCCGATGACCCCGGCGACGGCGGCCTCCATGATGAACGGCGCCTGGATGTAGAAGCCGGAGGCGCCGACCAGCCGCATGATCCCCGTCTCACGCCGGCGGCTGAACGCCGAGACGCGCACCGTGTTGACGATCAGCAGCAGCGCCACGATCAGCATGACGGCCATGACACCGCGCGCCGCCCAGTTCAGATAGCCGAGCAGCCGGAAGAGGTTGTCCAGGATGCCCTTCTGGTCCTGCACCGACTGCACACCGTCACGGCCGTTGAAGGCGCTCGCGATGACCTGGTACTTCTCCGGGTCCTTCAGCTTGATGCGGTACGACTCCTGCATCTGGTCCGGGGTGAGGCTGCTGGCCAGCGGCGAGTCGCCGAACTGCTCCTTGTAGTGCTTGTACGCCTCGTCCTGGGACTCGTGCTCGACGTTCTCGACGACCCCCATCTTGTCCAGATCGGACTTGATCTGCTTCTTCTGCTGGGTCGTGACGGCGCCCTTGGCGCAGTTGGGGTCGGACTCCGCGTCGCTCTTGTTGCAGAGGAAGACGGAGACGTTGACCTTGTCGTACCAGTAGCCCTTCATCTGGCCGACCTGGTCGCTCATCAACAGCGAGCCGCCGAACAGGGCGAGGGAGAGGGCGACGGAGACGACGACCGCGAAGGTCATCGTGAGGTTGCGGCGGAGACCGACACCGATCTCCGACAGGACGAACTGGGCGCGCATGGCGTTCCGCTAAGCCTTTCCGTGGACTGGGGCGGTCAGTGCTGGTAGCCGTAGACGCCGCGTGCCTGGTCGCGGACGAGGCGGCCCTTCTCCAGCTCGATGACACGCTTGCGCATCTGGTCCACGATGTTCTGGTCGTGGGTCGCCATCACCACGGTGGTGCCCGTCCGGTTGATCCGGTCGAGCAGCTTCATGATGCCGACGGAGGTCTGCGGGTCGAGGTTGCCGGTGGGCTCGTCCGCGATGAGGAGCTTGGGGCGGTTCACGAAGGCCCGCGCGATGGCCACGCGCTGCTGCTCACCACCGGACAGCTCGCCGGGCCTGCGCTCCTCCTTGCCGCCGAGGCCGACCAGTTCCAGCACCTGCGGCACGGACTTGCGGATCTCGCCGCGCGACTTGCCGATGACCTCCTGCGCGAAGGCGACGTTCTCGCCGACCGTCTTGTTCGGCAGCAGCCGGAAGTCCTGGAACACCGTGCCGAGCTGGCGGCGCATCTGCGGCACCTTCCAGTTGGACAGGCGCGCGAGGTCCTTGCCCAGGACGTGCACCTGTCCCTGGCTGCACCGCTCCTCCCGGAGGATCAGCCGCAGGAACGTGGACTTGCCGGAGCCGGACGACCCCACGAGGAACACGAACTCGCCCTTCTCGACCTCCAGGGAGACATCCCTGAGTGCGGGGCGGGTCTGCTTGGGGTAGACCTTGGACACGTTGTCGAATCGGATCACGGATGCACCACAAGCCGTCGGGAATGGATGGACGAGACTGTACCGCCCCCGGCCCCGTAAGGGGCGCGGGGAACTGCGCGACGAGCCCCCACCCGTCCACGGCCGCGTGACGAAGGGCATCCGTCCCTTTCCCGGGCCCCCGCGCAAGCGCCGGGGGAACCTGGCACAGTGGTGGGGAGGAACGGTCCGCTTCCGCGAAGCGTTGAGGTATGTGTGAGGCCATTGCAAGGAGGGCGAGGCGCATGACGTACGACCGGTTGGTGTGCGCGAACTGCGCGTCCCCCGTAGCCGAGGGCCGTTGCCATGTGTGCCGGGCCAGCCGCGAGCGACTCCAGCAGGAGAATCCCTTCGCGAGCCTGAGCCCCATGACCCTGATCGCCCTGCTGGCGATCCTGATAGCGGCGGTGGCGCTGCTGGCGCACCAGACGGCATAGGGCGGCCGCAGAGACGAGAGCGGCACAGCGGTACGACGAAGGCCCGGGGCTGGCTGCCCCGGGCCTCGCGTCTGTGTACGGCTGTGTCTGATCGCGGACGATCAGGCGGCGGCGCCGCGGCCGACCATCAGGCGCGGCAGCAGACGGAAGCCGATACCGCCGGCGATCATCGTGGCGGCGCCGATCACCAGGAACGCCGTCTCGGTGGCACCGGTCTCGGCCAGCTCGCCGGTGCCGGCGCCCTGGGCCTCGGTCTCCGAGCCGGTGTCCGTGAGGGCCGAGGAGCCCTCCTGCTGAACGGCCTCGTCGTTGCCACCGTCGAGGTCGGTGCCACCGGAGGTGGAACCACCGTCGGAGGAGCCACCGGAGGTGGAGCCGCCGTCGGAGGAGCCGCCGGAGGTCGAGCCGCCGGAGGTCGAACCGCCGTCGGAGTCACCGCCGGTCGTGCCAGTCGTACCGGTGGTGCCAGTCGTACCCGTGGTGCCGGTGGTACCCGTGGTCCCGGTGGTACCCGTGGTTCCGGTCGTGCCCGTGGTCCCAGTCGTGCCCGTGGTACCGGTGGTGCCCGTGGTTCCGGTCGTGCCCGTCGTACCGGTGCTGTTGGTCTCGCCGGTCGTGGTGGTCTCACCGGTCGTGGTGGTCTCACCCGTGGTGGTGGTCTCGCCGGTGGTCTCACCCGTGGTGGTGGTCTCACCCGTGGTCTCACCGGTCGTGGTGGTCTCACCGGTCGTCTCGCCGGTGGTCGCACCGATGATGGTGTTGCCCTCGGTGTCGTTGCCGGTCTGGACCGAGACATCGGCGTCGACGGAACCACCGTCGTCGGTGCTGACACCGACGCCGACACCGAGGTCCAGCGCGGAAGCGGCACCCGCGGCGGTCAGCGACGCGCCGGCGGCGATCACGGCACCGGCGGCTATTCGCGCCACACGGATCCGCGTCTTCTTCGTCATATGGCTGCTACCCCCAGTAGCTATCAGTAGATGGAGCAGCGCCCGGGGCCGCGATCAACGGGAGCAGTCGGTTGGGTCGAAGTCCCCCGGTTCACATGCACCCCAGTAATGCGCATGCCATACGCCACACTTCCCAGTTTTCGCAGCAACGTCAAGGTCGTTGCGCGCGCGATGTCCCGTTCATCGCATTTGGCCATGACAACGACATGTGAGTGTGACGTAATACCCAGACATCCCCCCACACACAAGGCAACTGCCTTCCGATGGAAGGCAGTTGCCTTGTCGACATAGCGCTGTATCGGGGCGCCCTACTTCTCCTGCTGCTTGCGCCAGCGAATTCCAGCCTCCAGGAAGCCTTCGATCTCGCCGTTGAACACGGCCTCCGGGTTGCCGACTTCGTACTCGGTGCGGAGGTCCTTGACCATCTGGTACGGGTGCAGGACGTACGAACGCATCTGGTTGCCCCAGGAGTTGCCGCCGTCGCCCTTGAGCGCGTCCATCCTGGCCTGCTCCTCCTGCCGGCGCCGGTCGAGGAGCTTGGCCTGGAGCACGTTCATCGCGGACGCCTTGTTCTGGATCTGCGAACGCTCGTTCTGGCAGGAGACCACGATGCCGGTCGGGAGGTGGGTCAGCCGCACGGCGGAGTCCGTGGTGTTGACGCCCTGGCCGCCGGGCCCGGACGAGCGGTAGACGTCCACGCGCAGCTCGGACTCGTCGATCTCGATGTGGTCCGTCTGCTCGACCACGGGCAGCACCTCGACACCGGCGAAGGAGGTCTGCCGCCGCCCCTGGTTGTCGAAGGGTGAGATACGCACGAGCCGGTGCGTGCCCTGCTCCACCGAGAGCGTGCCGTAGGCGTACGGCACCTGCACGGCGAAGGTGGTCGACTTGATGCCGGCCTCCTCCGCGTACGAGGTCTCGTAGATCTCGGTCTTGTAGCCCTTCTGCTCCGCCCAGCGCAGGTACATCCGCTGCAGCTTCTCGGCGAAGTCGGCGGCGTCCACGCCACCGGCCTCGGCGCGGATGTTGACGAGCGCCTCTCGGGAGTCGTACTCGCCGGACAGGAGGGTACGGACCTCCATCTCGTCCAGCGCCTTTTTGACGGAGGTCAGCTCCGACTCCGCCTCGGCGCGGGTGTCCGGGTCGTCCTCCTCCTCGGCCATCTCGAAGAGGACACCGAGGTCGTCGATGCGACCGCGCAGCGCCTCCGCCTTCCTGACCTCGGCCTGGAGGTGGGAGAGCTTGCTGGTGATCTTCTGCGCCTCGTCCGGGTTGTCCCACAGGGACGGCGCGGCCGCCTGCTCCTCGAGCACGGCGATGTCTGCCCTCAGCTTGTCGAGGTCCAAAACGGCCTCGATCGACTCCATGGTCGAGGAGAGGGACTTCAGCTCTTCGGATACATCGACGACTGCCACGACCCCAGCCTAACGGCTCCGCCGGGTGAGCCATGCGGGTGTGCGTCGGCGCCGGGTCCTCGGCCGGGGGTGGCGCCCGGCTTGTTCTTCGGCCGCGGGTGAGTGGGGGCTGGTCGCGCAGTTCCCCGCGCCCCTGAAAAGCAGGGGCTGCGCCCCGTACTTTTCACCCCGGCGAGCCCTGGCCTTCCGGGCCCACCGAGCCGTCGCCTCCCGGGCAGACCCAGCCGCCGCTCTCCTGGCCCACGGGGCCGTCGCCGCTCAGGCCCACGGGGTCTTCGGTTCTCCGGCCCACGGGGTCTTCGTCTTTCCGGCCCACGGGGTTTTAGAAGACACGCCGGGCGCGCGCCCGGCCATTCACCCGCGCCCCCGAGTCAGTGGGCGGGCCGGTCAGGGGTTGCCCGGGGCCGAGTTCTTCGTGTCGGACGGGGGGCCGGCGCCCTCGTCCCCGGAGGTCGCCGCCCACGCCCCCACGCCTACCGCCGCGATCAACGCCACCGCAGCCGCGCCCAGCGTGATCCGCCGCCGCCGCACCGTACTCCCCCGGTTCCGCGCGGACCCCGGCCGAGGCGCCCCCGCCGCGCGAGGCGCCCGCGCGGTCCCCCGCGCACCGCCGGCCAGTTCGTCCGGCCCCGGTACCCGCATCGACGTGTGGGTGTCACGGTTGGAGTCCGGTTTGGCCCCCGGCACCAGCGGCACCGCCCCCCGTCGTACCCGCTCGCGGGGCGCCTCGGCCTCTGCGGGCGCCTCCTCGTACCCGTCGCCGGACTCCGTCCCGGGCTCGTCGACGTCCAGCGGCGGCATCCCCGCCAGCAGCGGCAGCTGCTCCCGCAGCCGCGCGGCCAGCTCGGACGCTCGCAGCCGCGAGGCCGGCGCCTTGGCGAGGCACTGCACGAGCAGCTGCCACAGCTCCTCGGGGATACCGGGCAGCGGGACGACCGTCTCGGTGACATGGCGGCGCAGCACCGCGCCGGGGTGCCCGCCGCCGAACGGCGTGAAGCCCGCCAGCAGCTCGTACAGCACGGTCGCGAGGGCGTAGATGTCCACCGCCGCGCGGGGCGGCAGGCCCTCCACGATCTCGGGGGCGAGATAGTCGGGCGTACCGATGATCTTGGTGGCGCGGGTCCGGCGGGGGGAGTCGATCAGCTTGGCGACGCCGAAGTCGGTCAGGAGGGCCGGGTGCGCGCCGCCCGGGCCGAGCGGGCCCTGCATGTCCAGCAGCACGTTCTCCGGCTTCACGTCCCGGTGGACGACCCCGGCCGCGTGCGCCGCCGCGAGGGCGTCCGCGATGTCGGCCACTATGGCGACCGCCGCCTCGGGGGCCATGCGCCGCTCCCGGTCCAGGCGGGTGCGCAGGTCGGTGCCCCGGACGAGGTCCATGACGAGGGCGAGGTCGTTGCCGTCGACGACGAGGTCGCGTACGGAGACCACGTTCGGGTGGTCGAGGCCCAGCAGCGCGGTGCGCTCCTGGACGAAGCGGCTGACGAGTTCCTGGTCGGACGAGAGGTCCTCGCGCAGCAGCTTGACGGCGACGGGGCCGTCCGGGCCCTCACCCAGCCACACCGTGCCGGCGCTGCCCCGCCCCAGAATCTGGTTCGCGGTGTACCGGCTTCCGATCTTCCGTCCCAAGACTGCTCCTACAGGCCGCGTGTTGGCGACAAAGCTACGCGCCCCGGACCCCAACCTTCACCGTCGCGGCGGAAATCACCCCTCGGATGTCGACAAGTCCCCAGTGTCGGCATGCGCGGACGGGGGCGGAGGGTTTCGGTACGTGGGCGGGTGCGGGTGTGTGGGGGCTGGTCGCGCAGTTCCCCGCGCCCCTGAAAGCATCAGGCCCCTGCGGGCCTCAAGAAGCACGGGGCGCGGTCTCTGCTTTTCAGGGGCGCGGGGAACTGCGCGAGAAGCCCCACCGGAGCCGCCCCCCCCCACACGCATAGAACCCTGAGCTGCTGGACGGCCTACTTGCCTGAGCCGTTGTCCAGCTCGCGGACCCATTTGGCCGCGTCGCCGACCCAGTCGGTGAGCTGTCCCCACCAGCTCTGCCCCGTGCCGATCCACCCCTGCAGAGGCGTGAACTCCCAGATCAGCCAGCCTCCGACGAGGAACAGGACGATCATGAAGAGGCAGCCCTTGAGGCACCCGAGCCCCGGGATCCGCATCGGATTGGCGCTGCGCTGACGCGGCTCGCGCGGCGGCCGGGGCTCACGCTGGGGGCGGGGCGCAGGCTGCTGGGGCTGCGGCGCGGGAGCGTACCGCTGCGGCTGCTGGCGCTGGGGCTGCGGCGGGGGCGGGGGCGGGGGGGCGTACGGCTGTTGCTGTTGCTGTTGCTGCTGCGGGTGCCCGTACCCGGCACCCGGCCCGCCCTGGGCCCCGCGCTGCTGCCGCCGCGGCGGCTGCTGCGGAGGGCGCTGGGGCTGCTGCTGGGGCTGCTGGCGGTTGGCCTGCCGCTGGGGGCGGCGGCGCAGCGGGTCCTCACCGGGGTCGAGGTACTGCTGGATCTGGGTCTGCTCGTTGCGGTCGCGGGCCGCGCGCAGCTGGTTCTGCCAGGGGTGCGGCTCCTCCGGCTGCCGGGCGCCGGGATCGTGCGACGGCACCGGCGGCATGACGGACGTCGGGTCGGCGCCGCCGGTGTGCGGGAGCACGGTGGTGGGGTCCCCCGAGCCCGCCGGGCCTGACGTGTGCGGGAGCACGCTGGTCGCGGCGTTCGGGTCGTACGCGCCCGCGCCGTGCGGCAGCACCTGCGTCGCGTCGGCCGAGCCGAACGGGTCCGGGGCGGCGCCCGGCACCTGCGCCGGCGCCGGGTCGGGGGCGAGGATGTGGCCCACCCCGTCGGCGGCGGCGATCTGCATGGAGTTCGCGTGCACGCCGACGCCCTCGGCGACGATGCGCAGCGCGCGGGCGAGGTTGACAGCGCTGGGCCGCTCGTCCGGGTTCTTGCGCAGACAGCGCTCGATGACCGTCCACAGCGGGTCGGGGACGGTGGACGGGCGGCGCGGCTCGGCGCTGAGGTGCTGGTGCAGCACTTCCAGCGCGGACTGACCGTTGAACGGGGGGCGCCCGGTGACCAGTTCGTACATCAGGATGCCGGCGCCGTAGATGTCGACGGCGGAGGTCTGCGGCCGGCCCTCGGCGGACTCGGGGGCCACGTACGCGGGCGTGCCGACGAACTCGCTGGTCCGGGTCAGGCCCGGGGAGTCGGCGAGGCGGGCGATGCCGAAGTCGGTCAGCATCGGGTGCATCTCGCCGCCGCCCTGCCTGAGCAGCACGTTGGCGGGCTTCAGATCCCGGTGGACGACGCCGTCGGCGTGGCTGGCGGCGAGCGCGTCGGCGATCTGGGCGGTGAGCAGGGCCGCGCCGACGGGTGAGAACGGGCCGTTCTCCCGGAGGTACCGGTGCAGGTCCGGGCCCTCGATCAGGTCCATGACGAGCGCCAGGAGATCGCCCTCGACGACGAGGTCCCGTACCCGTACGACGTTCGGGTGGGTGAGCCGGAGCAGCACGGAGCGCTCCCGCAGGAACCGCATCACGATGTCCGCGTCGCTCGCGAGCTCCTCCTTGAGGACCTTGATCGCCACGGTCTCGCCGGGGTGTCCGGGCACCGCCGCCTCGGCCCCCGCGGTCTCCCGCTGGCGGGCGCGCCAGACAGTGCCTGTGGCGCCGCGTCCAATCGGCTCCTCAAGGAGGTACTTGCTCCCTACCGGCCGCACGTCATGCGCTCCCTGTTGCTTGCTTGCCTGGTCACACCCTGGAGTCCCGCGGGCGTTCCGACCCACTGTAGTGCGGCGGTCCGCGGTACCGGGCTGTCGTCTTCCTGACTCTTCCCGCCCGTTTTGCTGTGACTTGGTCCGACCGTCGTGTGTCGACTGCCGGTGTCCGTCTCCGCGAGTACGTACGGGTACCCGTGTGTGTTCGATGGAAAGACGCTCACGCGTGGGCGGTTGGTTGCCGCGGACGGACGAGGGCCGTTCCGGATACGGACGGACGCGGTGGTCTATACGGACGTACGCCGCTCCAGAAACGGACGTGACCGATCTCAAGTGATCAACTAGCGGGCACTGGTCAGGCACTTTTGGGGGCAGAGCCGACCAATCAAGATCACTTGCCGGTGGGCGGCGGGCGTGTTGTCAGTGGCAGGTGCGAGGATGCCTCCAGAACTGGCCGACGTGCCCGTGAGCGGTGGGGGAAGTCTGCGGTGGGGACCGCGCAGTCTCGTCCTCGTCGTCGCGGGTGCCCGCGCGGAAGGGACCGCTGACGGCGATGCAGATCCGGCTGACCGTCGTAGACCCGCTGGGACCGACCTCCGAGCCGCGAGGACGTGCGACGGCCTGCGACGTGCTGGTCACGGCGCCCGCCGGGACGGCTCTCGCCGCGGTGGCCTCGGGCCTCGCGTCCGCCGTCGGCGACGGCGGTGCGGAGCGGCTGGAGCGCAGCCGGGAGGCCGGCGGCGGACAGGTCGTGCTGTACGCCGGTGCCGAGCGCCTCGACACCCAGCGCTGCACCCTGGGCGAGCCGCCCCTCATCGACGGCGCCGTGCTCTCCCTCGGCACCCCCGCCGAAGCGGGCCCCGAGGTCGACGAAGCCGCCGCGCAGCTCCATGTCGTGGCCGGCCCCGACGCGGGCGGCGTCCATCTGCTGCACGGCGGAAAGATCCACATCGGCCGCTCCGCCGACGCCGACGTCCCGCTCGACGACCCGGACGTCTCCCGCCTCCACTGCGCGGTCACCCTCGCCTCCGACGGCCGTGTCTCCGTCGTCGACCTCGGCTCCACCAACGGCACCACCCTCGACGGCACCCGCGTGGGCGACCGCCCGGTGCGCCTCGCCCCGGGCGCCCTGCTGCGCATCGGCGAGTCCGCGCTCCGCCTGGCCTCGTCGTCGGGGGCGCGGGGGATCGCGACGGCACCCGACGGGGAGGGGCACGTCCGGGTGCGGGTCGGGGCCTCGGAGAGTGGTGCGGAGGGGGCAGGTTCCCGGGTGGGAGCGGGGGCCCCGCTCAGCTCCGGCCTCGGTCCCGGCGGAGCGGGTCGGGGAGGTGCGGGCGGGCCGGCGGCCGAGGGCGCCGCACAGGTTCGGGCCGAGCGGCGGACGGTGCCGGGGCAGGGCGGAGTGCCCGGGATCGAGCGGACGACGGGGGGCGCGGGGCCCGTCGGTGAGGGGCACGGAGCCGCGTCCGGTACCGGCCGGGCGCCCGCGCCCGACGGCGCGACGGGCGGCGACAGGTCGGACCTTCATGCCCGCGCCGGTGACACCCGCGGGGGGCACGGCGGGTCCGGGAGGCCCGGGGGGCACGGCGGGGATCACCCTCGCGACGCCGAGGACACCCGGGGGCCCGGTGACGCCCGCGGGCCCGGTGACACGCGGGGGCCCGGTGACACGCGGGGGCCCGGTGACACGCGGGGGCCCGGTGACACGCGCGCGGCCGAGGCCGCGCAGGGGTCGGCCGCCTTCCACGACGCAGGTGATCCCCCCGGGCCGGGCGGGCTCGGCGACTCCGGTGGGCCGGGGGCGTTCGGGGACGACGACGGGACCGCCGACCGGACCGCAGGGGCCGGCACGCGCAAAGGCACCCCCCTCCGGGGCACGGAGGTGCCGCGCGGGGTGCGCAAGCGGGGCGGGTTCGGGGCCTGGGCCCGGCGGTTGACCGGCGGGCGGGGACAGGCGGAGGCCGAGTACGACCCCTACGAGTACGACACGGAGGACGACGAGGACGAGCGGGGGGCGCTGGCCTCGGTCCTCCCCTCCGAGGGGGAACGGCTGCCGGAGACCTGGCCGGACCCCGCCGCCCTGCTGCTCACCGCACTCGGGCCGGGCACCCGGCTGTGGGAGCGGGGGCCGGGGCACCCGGAGGCCCTGACGGTGCGGCTGGGCACGGCGGACCGGGCGGCGCCGGACGGATCGGGACTGTTGCCGGCGGTGCCGGTGACCACCGGGCTGCGCGAGGTCGGCGCGCTGGGCCTGGCCGGGCCGCGCCCCCGGCTGATGGGGCTGACCCGCGCGGTCGTGGCCCAGCTCGCCGCGCTGCACTCCCCCGACGCCCTGGAGCTGGTCCTGATCAGCGCCGACCGCTCCCGCTCCGCCGAGGAACGGGCCGCCGACTGGTCCTGGCTCGGCTGGCTCCCCCATCTGCGCCCCGCCCACGGCCAGGACTGCCGCCTCCTCCTCGCCTACGACCGCGAGCAGACGACGGCCCGGCTGGACGAGCTGCTGCGCCGCGTGGAGGACCACGCGGCGGACACGGCCGGACACGCGCCCGGGAGCACGCCGGGCGCGGGCGGTGGCCGTACGGCCACGACCGGAGCGGGCGGCCTCGCGGGGCATGGGACCGAGCGTGAGGGGGCGGGCGGGGGCGGTTCCGGCCGGCGGGCCGTGCGACGGCCCTCCTGGGCGCGGGAGGACGGCCCGGCGGGCGACGACTTCGCGGGGCCGTACACGGTGGTGATCGTGGACGGCGACCCCGGAGGCGCCGATGTGCGGGAGGCCGTGGTGCGGCTGGCGCACGAGGGGCCCCTCGCCGGGATCCACGTCGTGTGCCTCGCCGAGACGGAGTCCGCGTCACCCGCCTCGCCGGTGACGGAGACGTACACGGCGGCCTGCGAGGCCTCGCCCGCGTTCCGCGCGTGCGGGGCCGTCGCCCTGCTCAGCGGTGACGTGGCCACGGCGCTGCGACTGCTGCGGGTCGCCTCCGCCGGATCCGGACACGGCGCGGGGAGCGGTTCGGGGGGATCGACGGCGACCGGCTCCGGTCGTACGGGGAGCGCACGCCCCGCGTCCGCGGCCTCCGCGTCCGTTTCGGCCGACCACGCGCGCGGTACGGAGGCCGACGCCCCGGTGAGCCGGACGCACACCCATATCGACCTCACGGGGAGCGGGCTCTCCGGTGCCGACGAGCGGACGCATCCCGGCACCCAGGATCTCGTCTCCCTCACCCCGGGCGGGCCCGGGCTGCTGAACCACGGCACGGTGGCCACGCTCGACGCGGTGTCCCCGGCGTGGGCCGAGCGGTTCGCGCGGGCGCTGGCGCCGTTGCGGACGGACGGCCCGGCCGGGGACCGGCAGGCGCGCGTGTCGGCGCCGCTGCCGCAGTCGGCGCGGCTGCTGGACGAGTTGGGGCTGGCGCGGGCCACACCCGCGTCGCTGATGGCCCGGTGGGCGGACGCGACCGACGACACGACGGCGCTCGGCGGACGGTCCTGGGCCGTGCTCGGCGCCGGGCCGCGCGGTCCGGTCTCCGTGGACCTCGTCGCCGAGGGCCCCCATCTGCTGATCGAGGGGCCTGCCGGAAGCGGCCGTACGGAGCTGCTGCGGTCCGTCGCCGCGTCGCTCGCGGCCGCCGAGCGGCCCGACCGGCTGGGCATCGCCCTCGTGGACGGGCGGGACGGCGGTGCCGGTGGCGCCTCCGGTGCCGGTGGCGGGCGGGCCGGGGAGGGACTGGGGGTCTGTACCGACCTGCCCCATGTGGGGACGCATCTCACGGCCAACGACCCGGTCCGGATGCGGGAGTTCGCGCAGTCCCTGATCACGGAGCTGAAGCGGCGGTACGAACTGCTCGGCGGGCTGGGGTTCGTGGAGTGGCACACGCGGCGTGAGGTCTCGGGGCGTATCGTCCCGCAGCGCTCGGCGCCGTCGGGGCCGGGTGCGTCGGGGCCGGGTGCTTCGGGGCCGGGTGCTTCGGGGTCCGGGGCCGCCGACCTCGACTCGTCCTCCAGCTCCACCCTTCGGCTGCGGCCCGCGGCGAGCCGCAGGAACACCGACCCGGGCGGCAGGGGCGCGGCCGGGAGGAACCCCGCCTCCGAGCTGCCCCGGCTCGTCGTCATCGTCGACGACCTCGATGCCCTGTTGTCACCCGCCCTGGGTTCCACCGGGCGGCCGGCGGCGGGGTCCGTCGTCCGGGCCCTGGAGGCGGTGGCCCGGGAGGGCGAGCGTCTCGGGGTGCATCTCGTCGCCACGACCGGCGTCGGCGGGCGCCCGGGCGAGGGTGAGCTGGGGAAGGCGGCCGGCGCACGTGTAATCCTGAGCGCCCCGATGCCGGGCCCGGACGAACCGGCGCCCGGCCGGGGGGAGTTGCTGGGCGAGGGTGGCCGTACGACCGCGTTCCAGGCGGGCCGCGTCACGGGCCGCATTCCCCGCACCGCCACCCTCCGCCCGACCGTCGTCCCCCTCGACTGGGCACGCATGGGCGACCCCCCGGCCCGACGCCCGGTCCGCGAACTGGGCAACGGCCCCACCGACCTGGCCCTCCTGGCCAGCGCCCTGGACCGAGCGGCCCGCGAGGTCTCGGCAACACAGGTACCGTCCCTGCTCTGACCCCCGGGCCCCGAAAGGGGCGCGGGGAACTGCGCGAGCGACCACGACGCACCCGCACCCCAGCCACACACCCACAGGACCGCCACCCCCGCGCGGAGACACCCACCGGCGGAGCAACCGAGCGGGGCTGGACAACAGCGTCCCTGAGGGGCGCAGGCCCACAAGGGGCGCGGGGAACTGCGCGAGCGACCACGGCGCACCCGCACCCGCACCCGCATAGCCCCACCACCCCCACCCCCGAAGCGGCGGCGGTCGTCGCTCCCATGGTCACGACGCGGTCACGATCACGTCGTTGACGCGGCAGGCGCTCTTGCCGCCCCCGACCACGCGGCGTAGACCAGAGCGCACGGGACAGCGCTCTACGTTCGACGACGCACGGAGAACGGGGTCAGAGATGCGCAACATCCACCATATTCGCCGTATTCACCGCATGGTTCGCACACGCAAGCCCAATCCCCCCGGCAAGCCCACCCATCCCCCCACGGCCAAAGCCCTCGCGGCCCTCGCCGCAGGCGTCCTCGCCCTCTCACTCACCGCGTGCGGCGGGGACGACGACGGCGGCGACAAGGGTGACAACGGCAGCGACGGCGGCAAAGACGCCACCGTGGAACTCCCCAAGCTGGACGGCCAGAAGCTGGAGGTCGCGGCGGTCTTCACGGGCCCGGAACTGGACAACTTCCAGAAGGTGCTGGACGAGTTCGAGAAACGCACCGGCGCCTCGGTGACCTTCGTGCCCACCGGCAACAACACCTCCACGTTCCTCGGTACGAAGATCGAGGGCGGCAAGCCGCCGGACGTGGCGTTCCTGCCGCAGGTCGGCGTGTTGCACCAGTTCGCCGACAAGGGCTGGGTGAAGCCGCTCGGCAGCGAGGCCCAGGCGCAGTTGGACAAGAACTTCTCGGACGGCTGGAAGGACCTCGGCGCCTACGAGGGCAAGCAGTACGGCGTCTACGCGAAAGCCGCCAACAAGTCCCTCGTCTGGTACAACACCGCGGCCTTCGAGGCGGCGGGCATCACCGAGGAACCGGGGACGTGGGACGAGTTCCTGCAGACCGCGCAGACGCTCTCCGACGCGGGCTCGCCGGCCGTGTCCATCGGCGGCGCCGACGGCTGGACGCTCACCGACTGGTTCGAGAACGTCTACCTCTCGCAGGCGGGCCCGGAGAAGTACGACCAGCTCGCCAAGCACGAGATCAAGTGGACCGACCCCTCCGTCAAGGAAGCCCTCACCACGCTCGCCGAGTTGTGGGGCAAGGACGACCTGATCGCGGGCGGTGCCTCCGGCGCGCTGCAGACGGAGTACCCGAAGTCGATCACGCAGACCTTCGGCGGGGACACCCCGGCGGGCATGGTGTTCGAGGGCGACTTCGTGGCCGTCACCATCAACGGCGACACGGACGCGAAGATCGGCACGGATGCCAAGGTGTTCCCGTTCCCGGCGGTCGGCGACGCCTCCCCCGTGGTCACCGGCGGCGACGCGGCCGTGGCGCTGAAGGACGGCAAGGGCGCGCAGGCGCTGCTCACCTTCCTCGCCTCGACCGACGCGGCGGAGATCTGGGCGGCTCAGGGCGGCTTCCTCTCCCCCAACAGGGAGATGGACGAGGGAAGTTACAAGGACGACGTCACCCGGGAGATCGCCAAGGCGCTCCTCGCGGCGGGCGACGACTTCCGCTTCGACATGTCCGACCAGGCCCCCGCGGCGTTCGGCGGCACGCAGGGCGTGGGCGAGTGGAAGGACCTCCAGGACTTCCTGAAGAGTCCCGACGACGTGGCCGGCGCCCAGAAGCGGTTGGAGGCCGACGCGGCGAAGGCCTACGGGAACGGCTGACGACGACCTCATGCCGTCTGCCGTGACGAAGACGGCGGGAGGCGCCGGCGCACTGCCGACGCCCCCCGCCGCACCCCGCAAGAGCGTGACGGGAACCCGGCTGTGGGTGGCGGTGCTGTTTCTGCTGCCCGCGCTGGTGCTGCTCGGCGCGCTCGTGGTCTACCCGATCGGGTACTCGGTCTGGCGGAGCCTGTTCGACGCGGACGGCTCGGGCTTCGTCGGCCTCGACAACTACGCGGAGATCTTCTCCGACGACTCCACCCTCGTCGCCGTACGCAACACCGCGATCTGGGTCGCGGTGGCCCCGGCACTCGTCACCGCGCTCGGGCTGATCTTCGCGGTGCTGACCGAACGCATCCGCTGGGGAACGGCGTTCAAGCTGATCGTCTTCATGCCGATGGCGATCTCGATGCTCGCCGCGGGCATCATCTTCCGGCTGGTGTACGAGCAGGACCCGGACCAGGGCGTCGCCAACGCGGTCGTGACCTCCGTGCACGACGTGTTCGTGGACGAGTCGGTGTATCCGAAGGCACGGCCCAACGCCCAGGTCAGCGACCTGAAGGCGTCCGGCGGTGGTGCGTTCACCACCGAGGGGACCGCGCGGGCGGGTTCCCCGGCGCTGCTCCCCCTCGTCGGTATCGCGCCGGGCAGCCTGCCCGGCGGCGCACAGGACGCGAAGGCCGCCGGGGCCGCCGGTGGCGACGGGGTCACCGGCACCGTCTGGCTGGACTTCCGGCTCGGCGGCGGTGGCGAGAAGGGGGCCGTCGACCCGGGCGAGAAGGGGCTGAAGGGCGTCAAGGTCGAGGCGGTGAAGGACGGTGAGGTCGTCGCCTCCACCACCAGCGGCGGCGACGGCACGTTCAGCCTGCCCAAGGCGGCGGACGGAGCCCGACTCCGTCTGCCGGGCTCGAACTTCGCGGCGCCCTACAACGGCATCGACTGGCTGGGCCCGGCGCTCGTCACCCCGGCCGTCATCGGGTCGTACGTGTGGATGTGGGCCGGCTTCGCGATGGTGCTGATCGCGGCGGGCCTCGCCGGGGTCGACCGCAATCTGCTCGAAGCCGCCCGGGTGGACGGGGCGAACGAATGGCAGGTGTTCCGCCGGGTCACCGTGCCCCTGCTCGCACCGGTCCTGGTCGTCGTCCTCGTCACGCTGATGATCAACGTGATGAAGGTGTTCGACCTCGTCTACATCATCGCCCCCCAGCCCAGCCAGGACGAGGCCAACGTGCTGGCCCTGCAGCTGTACCTGGTGTCGTACGGCGGCGGGGGCGACTTCGGTCTCGGCAGTGCGATCGGCGTGGTCCTGCTGCTGCTCGTGCTGCCGGTGATGTGGGTCAACATCCGGCGTCTCAGGAAGGAGCGCCAGCGGTGACCGCTCTCGAAACCCCCGCGCCCGCGCCGGGAACTCCGGCGCGCGAGGCGCCCGTTCGCCGCGAACGCTCCGTCGCCTCCCGGCTCGCGAGCGGCGCGGCGGGCGGTCTGTTGCGCGTGTTCCTGCTGCTGGTGGCGCTGTTCTGGCTGGTGCCGACCTTCGGGCTGCTGGTCTCCTCGTTCCGCGACCCGACCGACATCTCCACCTCCGGATGGTGGAAGGTGTTCACGGCCCCGGCCCAGCTCACCACCAAGAGCTATGCGTCGCTGCTGGAGAACGACGGCATCACGGACGCTCTGTTCAACACCATCTGGATCACGGTCCCGGCGACGCTGCTGGTCGTCCTGATCGGCGCGATGGCCGGATACGCCTTCGCCTGGCTGGACTTCAAGGGCCGCGACTGGTGGTTCATGGCCGTGGTGGGGCTGCTGGTGGTCCCGGTGCAGGTGGCACTGATCCCGCTGTCCGGACTCTTCCGGGACCTCGGGATCTTCGGCGACATCATCGGCGTCGTCCTCTTCCACGTCGGCTTCGGACTGCCGTTCGCGATCTTCCTGTTGCGGAACTTCTTCGCGGAGATCCCGCGCGAGCTGCTGGAGGCGGCGCGGCTGGACGGGGCGGGCGAGGTCCGGCTGTTCGCGACGGTCGTACTGCCCCTGGCCGCACCGGCGTTGGCGTCGCTCGGGATCTTCCAGTTTCTGTGGGTGTGGAACGACATGCTGGTCGCGCTGGTGTTCTCCAGCTCCGACTCCCAGCCGCTGACGGTCGCACTCCAGCAGCAGGTGAGACAGTTCGGCAGCAACATCGAGGTGCTGGCGCCGGGTGCCTTCATCTCGATGGTGATCCCGCTGGCCGTGTTCTTCGCGTTCCAGCGGCAGTTCGTGTCGGGGGTGATGGCGGGGGCTGTGAAGTAGGGCAAGGAAGCCTCGAAGCACGGGAGTTGCCAGGCGTGCGGGCGGGCGCTCGGGGGTTGGTCGCGCGGCAACCCCCGCAGCCCGCTACCGAATTCACCCCCGCGCGCCCCCAACTCCCGGCCCTGTCCCCCGTATGGAACACGCACCGTAACCAAATCATCCCATCGGCCGTTTCCGGGCAGTATGCCCGCGCCGACCCATGGATGTCCCCCTTGCCCAGGTTCAGTGTCATCGTTCCCGCGTACAAGGTTCAGGCGTACCTGCAGGAATGCCTGGATTCCGTGCTCTCCCAGTCCTTCACCGACCTCGAACTGATCGTCGTCGACGACGCCTCCCCCGACAACTGCGGCGCGATCGCCGACGAGACCGCGGCCCGCGACCCCCGCGTACGGCGCACCGTGCGCCTGCGGGAGAACGCGGGCCCGGGTGCCGCCCGCAACAAGGGGATGGAGTACGCGAGGGGGGACTACCTCCTCTTCCTCGACGGCGACGACACGTTCGCGCCGGGCGCGCTCCGGGCGATCGCCGACCGCCTCAAGGAGACCGGCGAACCGGACGTCCTCGTCCACGACTTCGCCCGCGTCTCCTGGTCGGGCGAGTCCGTCCGCGACGAACGCGCCCTCCGGCTGACCGAGCAGGGTCCCGCCCCCTTCCGTCTGGACGACCGTCCGGGCCTGCTGAACGTCCGCCCGGCCGTGTGGAACAAGGCGTACAAGCGGGAGTTCGTCGAGGACCACGACTTCCGCTTCCCGCCCGGCATCTACGAGGACACGGCCTGGACGTACCCCGTCCTGATGGCCGCCGAGTCCGTCGCCACCCTCGACCGGGTCTGTGTCCACCACCGCCGGCGCCGCCACGGCAGCTTGCTGGGGGCGACTACGCGCGGTCACTTCGACGTGTTCGAGCAGTACGACCGGGTGTTCGCGTACGTCGACGAGCGGCCGGAGCTGGCGCAGTGGCGTCCGGTGCTGTTCCGGCGCATGGTCGACCACCTCACCTCCGTGTTCTCCCGGCGCCACCGGCTGCCGCGCGAGGCGCACGCCGAGTATCTGCGCACGGTCCGCGCGTACTGCGCCCGCTACCGCACTCCGGGCGCCCCCCTTCGCGCCCGCGCCCGGCTCCGGCACGCGCTCCTGCGGCTCGGCGGTCCGCGTCTCCACCGCGCACTGTGGACCGGGGCGCGGCTGGGCCGGGGCGCCGGACGCCTGGCGCGGGGCCTGGCCGGGCTGTTCCGTACGGCCGGGCTGCGCCTCCACTACCGCGTCCAGCGCCTCCTCCCGCTGCGTGCCGACCGGGCCGTGTTCGCCGCGTACGACGGCCGGGGCTACGAGTGCAGCCCGGCCGCGCTGGAGAACGCGTTCCGCACCCACATTCCCCGGATGCGCACCTCGTGGGTCGCGCGCCCGGAGCACCACCACACACTCCCGGTGGGGACCCGGCGGGTGGTCCCCGGCTCGATGGCGTACTGGACGGCGCTGGCCCGCTCCACGTACCTGGTGAGCAACGTGGACTTCGACCGGCGTCTGGCCAAGCGCCGCGGGCAGGTGCTGCTGCAGACCCGGCACGGCACGCCGCTCAAGCGGATGGGGCTCGACCTCCAGGACCGGCCGGCGGCGGCGCGCGGCGCGGACTTCGGCTCCGCGCTGCGGGGCAGCGACCGGTGGGACTACGTCCTGTCCGGCAACCGCCACTCCACACTCGTCTGGGAGCGCGTCCACCCCTCCCCGTACACGACCCTCGAGTACGGCTCGCCGCGCAACGACGTGTTCCTGCGGGCGAACTCGGCGGACGTGGCCCGGGTACGCGAACAGCTCGGCATCCCCGAAGGCGCGGTCGCCGTCCTGTACGCCCCCACGCACCGCGACTACCGCCACTCGCAGCGCGCCCATCTGGACCTGGAGCGGGTGCTGCGCAAGCTCGGGCCGCGGTTCGTGGTCCTCGCCCGTGCCCACCGCGGGTACGACTCCCCGCTGACGGATCTGGCGCACGGCCGTCTGCTCGACGTCACCGGCCATCCGAGCGTGGAGAACCTGTGCCTCGCCTCGGACGCGCTGGTCACCGACTACTCGTCCCTGATGTTCGACTACGCCAACCTCGACCGGCCGATCGTGATCCACGCGGAGGACTGGGAGGCGTACGAGGCTGCGCGGGGCACCTACTTCGATCTGCGCTCCTTCCCGCCGGGGGCGGTGGCGCGCAGTGAGGACGAGCTGATCGACATCTTCGCCACGGGGCACTGGCGGGGGTCGCGGTCGGCGCAGTTGCGGTCGGCGTTCCGGGAGCGGTTCTGTCCGTTCGACGACGGGCGGGCGGCCGAGCGGGTGGTGCGGCGGGTGGTGCTGGGCGAGGTCGCGCCGGTGGACTTCGTCCCCCTGGCCGAGCGGCATCCCGTCCCGTCGGCCGCGGCGGCCCGTCCGGCGGTGGACGGGGCGCTGGGCACGTAGGCGCTTGCCGACCCACGGAGCCGGGAAGCGCGGGGCGCGGCCCCCGCTTCCCAGGGGCGCGGGGAACCGCGCGACCAGCCCCCACGCACCCGCGGACGACGCACCCGCGCCCGCAACCACGCCCGACCGCACTCGACACACCCGACACACTCGCCCTGAAAGGACAGAATGCCCCGCTTCAGCATCATCGTCCCCTCGCACGGTGTCGAAGGGCGGCTGTCGCTCGCCCTGGACTCGGTCCTCACGCAGCCGTTCGGCGACTTCGAGCTGATCCCGGTCCATGACGCACCGGGTTCCCCGGCGGGAGGCGTCGGCGCCGCGTACGCCGGCAGGGACACCCGGGTGGTTCCGGTCGAGTCGCCCCCCTCGGGCGGGCTGAGTGCGGCCCGCAACGCGGGGATCGCGGCGGCGCACGGGACGTACGTGCTGTTCCTGGACGGGGACGACACGCTCACGCCGGGCGCGCTGCGGGCGATCGCGGACCGGCTTCGCGAGACCGGCGATCCCGATGTCCTGTACTTCGCGCATGAGCGCGCGCACTGGTGGGAGGGCGCGACGACCGTCGTGCGCCCGGCCGGTCCGCAGACCCCGGCGTGGAGCGCGGCCTATCGCCGGGAATTCCTGGTCGAACGTCAACTCCTCTTCCCCATCGGCCACTTCACCGACCTCGGCTGGAGCGGCCTGGTCGCGCTGGCCACCGACCGCACGGCCGAGCTGCCGGAGACGGTCTGCGTACGCCATCTGCTGCGCCGGCAGGGCAGCCGACTGCACGCACCCGGCGCGCACCAGCTCGAAGTGCTCGACCAGGTGGAGCTGGTCCTCGCCCGTGCCACGGCCGAAGGGGGCGTGCCCCAGGCGCTGTTCGCGCGGTTGTTCGCGGTGGTGCTGCGGACCGCCGCGCACCCGGAGCGGCTGCCGGTCCACCACCGCCGCGCCTTCTTCCGCCGCGCCACGCACCTGTACCGCCACTACGTCCCGGCCGGTTTCCAGCCGCCCGGCGGCCTCCTCGGCGTACGGCACCGGTTGCTCGCGTCCGGCTCGTACGCCGGCTTCCGGGTCCTGTGCGCCGCCGAGCGGGCGGTGGCCGGGGCGTCGGCCGCGCTCCCCCGCCCGCGCGCGCCCCTGACCCGCGCCGCGTACGCCGTCCAGCGCCGTCTGCCGCTGGACAGGAACCTCGTCGTGTACCGCGCGCACCGGGGCGGCGACCTCGGCTGCGACCTCGTCGCCCTCCACGCGAAGGCACGTGAACTCGCCCCCCGGCTGCGTGCGGTGTTCCTCGTCGAGCCCGACGCGGTGGACGCTCTCCCCGAGGGCGTCGAGTACGCCGTCATCGGCAGCCGGCGCCACTGGCAGGCCCTCGCCCGCGCCCGATACGTCGTCGACGGCTCCGACGTCGAGGCGGCGGGCGCGGAAGCGGTCGTGAAGCGCGCCCGCAGCGTCCACGTCCGCATCCAGCCGGGCACCCCGCTGACGACGACGGGCGTGGACCGGGCCCCGTACCCGGTGGCGGCCGCCGCGTCCGGCGACTTCACCGGCCTCGTCGCCCACGTGGACCGCTGGGACTTCGCCCTCTCCGCCAACCGGCACTCCACACAGACCTGGGAGCGGGCCTTCCCGGGCGCGTACGAGACGCTGGAGTACGGCTCCCCGCGCAACGACGTCCACTACACGGCGACGGCCGAGGACGTGACCCGCGCCCGGCGCGCACTGGGCGTGCCCGAGGGCAGGAAGGCCCTCCTCTACGCCCCCGCCCACCGCGACGCCCCCCACGACCCGGCCACCGGCCCAGGCGCCCGGCTCGATCCCGAGGCGTTCTGCGAGGCGGTCGGCGAGGAGTACGTGGTGCTGCTGCGGGCGGGTGACGTCCACGGCGGCGCGGGCGCCCGCAGGTCGGGCGGCCGGATCATCGACGTCTCCGCGCACCACCCGGTCGAGGACGTCTGTCTCGCCGCCGACGCGCTGATCACCGACCACTCCGCCCTGATGTTCGACTACGCCCATCTCGACCGGCCGATCGTGATCCACGCGGAGGGCTGGGACGTCCTCCGGGAGACCCGGGGCGTCTGTCTCGACCTGCCGGCCGCGCCGCCCGGTCATGTGGCGCGCACCGAGCGGGAGCTGGCGGACCTGTTCCGCGACGGCGCGTACACGGACGTGGAGGCCGACGCCCTGCGGGCCGTGTTCCGGGAGCGGTTCTGCCAGTTCGACGACGGGCGGGCGGCCGAGCGGGTCGTACGGCGGGTGTTCCTGGGCGAGGGGCCGAGGACACTGCCGCCCGTCGTGCCGCTCGCCGAACGGACCCCGGCCCCGGCGCCCGCCGCCGCGACCCTCGTGAGGAGCTGACGGTCATGCCCCGCTTCAGTGTCATCGTCCCCGTGTTCGAGGTCCGGGCCTTTCTGCGCGAGTGCCTCGACTCGGTCCTGGAGCAGTCGTACCGGGATCTGGAGGTGATCGCCGTCAACGACTGCTCGACGGACGGCAGCGGCGCGATCCTCGACGCGTACGCCGCCCGCGACCCGCGGGTACGGGTGCTGCACCTGCCCGCGAACGTGGGTCCCGGCCGCGCCCGCAACGCCGGACTGCCGTACGCCGGCGGCGACTTCGTGCTCTTCCTCGACAGTGACGACACCCTCGTCCCGGGGGCCCTGCGGGCGCTGGCGGACCGGCTGGACGAGACCGGGGACCCCGATGTGCTGGTCTTCGGCCACGTCCGCGCGCACTGGTGGGGCGGGACGCGGCGCGACGCCTCCGCACACCTCCTGTCCGCGGTCGGCGAGGGCACCTTCACGGCCGCGGAGCGCCCGCGGGTCCTCGAACTGCCGACGGTCGTGTGGAACAAGGCGTACCGGCGGGAGTTCGTCGAGACCCGACGGTTCCGGTTCCCGCCGGGCCACTACGAGGACACGCCGTGGACGTTCCCGGTCCTGCTCGACGCCGGGCGGATCGCCACGCTCGACCGGATCTGCGTGGCCCACCGGCAGCGACGTCGGGGCGGCCTCCTGTCCACCACGAGCCGTCGGCACTTCGACGTGCACGACCAGTACGAGCGGGTCTTCGGCTTCCTGGACTCCCGCCCCGAACTCGCGAGTTGGCGCTCCCTCGTACGGGACACGATGGCGGCGCACTGCCTGTCCGTCCTCGCCGAGCCGGACCGGGTGCCGGGCAGCGACAGGGCCGAGTTCTTCCGGCGCACGGCGGCGCTGTACCGCAAGCACCGGCCGGACGGCGACCCGGTGGCCCCCGAGCACCGCGTGCTGGCGGGTGGCTGGACCGCCTACCGGGCCCGGCGCCGGGTGGCCGGGCTCCGCGGCGCGCTCGGCGTACGCGGGGAGCGCCTGCGCGCGGCCGGTGCCGAGCTGATCGGCCGGGGCTGGTCGCTGGCTCACGAATGGCTGCCGCTGGACCCGGATCTGGCCCTGTACTCGGCGTTCGCGCACCGGGGGGTGCTCGGTGACCCGGCGGCCGTGTACCAGGCCGCCCGTGATCTCGCGCCGCACATCCGCGGGGTGTGGGTGGTGCGGCCGGAGCGGGTGGCGGCGCTCCCTCCGGGGGTCGCGTACGTGACGCCCGGCTCGCCCGAGTATCTGCGGCTGGCCGCGCGGGCGAGGTACTTCGTCGGCAACACCCCCTGGCCCGGCACCCTCACCAAGCGGCCGGGCAGCGTGCACATCCACACCCACCAGGGCACCCCGCTCAAGTTCATGGGCGCCGACCTGCTGCACAGGCCCGGTGCCCGGCTCGGCGTGGACGTGCCGGAGACGCTGCGCCGGGCCGACCGCTGGGACCACAGCCTGGTCGCCAACCGCCACTCCGAGCTGGTGTGGAGCAGGGCGTATCCGTGCGGGTTCACCTCGCTGCGGACCGGCAGCCCGCGTAACGACGTCCTGGTGAACGCCGGCCCGGACAGCGGTGCGCGGATCCGTGCACGGCTCGGCATCCCGGCCGGGCACACGGTCGTGCTGTACGCGCCGACGCTCCGCGACTACCGGCGGGGCGGCCACGTCGACCGCCTGGACCTCGCCCGGTTCGCCGCCGACCTGCGGCGCAGCCTGGGCGAGGCACACACCCTCGTCGTACGGCTGCATCCGTCGTCGGCGGACGGCCCGGCGCGCGGGTTCGGGCTCGCCGAACTGCACCGGCGGGGTGTCGTCGTGGACGCGACGGACGAGCCCCATGCCGAGGAGGTGATGCTCGCCGCCGACGTCCTCGTCACGGACTACTCGGCCCTGATGTTCGACTACGCCAACCTGGACCGGCCGATCGTCGTCCACGCCGACGACCGGGACGCCTTCGCGGTGAGCAGGGGCATGTACGTGGACATCACCGCCGATCCGCCCGGCCATGTGTCGCGCTCCTACCGGGAGCTGGCCTGGCTGTTCGACTCCGGGCAGTGGCGGGACGCGGAGTCGGCGCGGCTGCGGGCCGGGTTCCGGGAGCGGTACTGCGAGTTCGACGACGGGCGGGCGGCCGAGCGGGTCGTACGGACGCTGATGCTGGGTGAGCGGGCGGTGGCGGTGCCCGCGCCGAGGGCGCCCGGGTCGATGACGAGCACGGGCTTCGTGTTGTCATGAGGGCGCGGGCGTGGGTGCTGCTGCTCGCCGCCGGTTTCGCGCTGCTCCAGTTCGCGAGCGTCACCGGGCGCGCCACCCCCGACACCAAGAACTACGTCTCGTACGCCCTCACGCTGGGCGGCGCGGGCCCGCGGGAATCGGCGGCCGGGGCCATCGACCACTACTGCGGGAGCCGGGCGGCGACGGCCGAGCGGAAGCGGAGCGTGGACGTGGTGCGGTTCCGCGCGCCGAGCCCGGCCGCGCGGGTCGCCGGGGAATGCCGCCGGGAGCTGTGGCGGAGGGTGGACCGGGGGCTGGCGGCCGGGCGGACCGACGGCCCCATCGCCCCGTTCGCCTCGGAGCGGTTCCAGCGGATCTTCGAGGTACGGCCCGGGTATCCGGCGCTGCTGGCGCCGTTCGTCGCCGTGTTCGGGGTCGTGTGGGGCGTGTGGCTGGCGAGCGTGCTGATCGCGGCGGCCGGGGGCGTCCTGGCCTTCCTCGTCCTGCGCGCCGTCCGCGCCCCCACCCCCGTCGCCCTCACCGGGCAGGCGCTGTACTACGTCCTGCCGTGCGGCGCGACCGCCATGCGGCCCATGACCGAGGGGCTGTTGCTGGCCCTGACGCTGGCGGCGCTGTGGGGGTGTGCGCTGGCGATGGAGGGGCGGGTGCGGGCGGGGGTGTCGCTGGTGGGCGGGTCCCTGGCGGCGCTGTTCACGGTGAAGCACTCGCAGGCGCTGTTTCTGGGGGCGTGTCTGGTGGGGGCGTGCGCGGTGGTCGCCGTGCGGCGCGCACGCGGTGGTGAAGGCGAGGGGCGCGGGCCGGTCGAGACATGGGTGCGGGCGGTCGGTGCGGTGTCGGCGGGCGCGGTGGTGTGCACGCTGGCGCTCGCCGGGCTGCTGCGCTACCCGGCGTCCACCGAGAGCCTCCAGGACCTGCTCACCGACCACTACACCCGCCCCGACCGGGACCGGCTGTGGCCCGAGTTCCTGCACCTGGAGGCTCGCTTCTGGGGGGAGTGGGGGCGTCGGCAGCTGACCCAGCCGCTGTTCCTGGCCGCGCTGGGGGCGGGCGCGTGGGGCGCGTCGCGGCAGCGGCCGGTGTTCGGGTGCTTCGTGATCGCCGGCGCGTTCACGGGGATCCTCAACCAGGCCGGGCACCCGGACATCACCATCTGGGGCGACCGGCTGATCGTGGTGGCGTGGCTGCTGCCGGTGCTGGGGCTGCCCCTGCTGCTGGAGCGCGTCACGGCCCCGCGAGGCTCACTCGATGTGGTGACCGCGAGCTGAGCCGCCGCCGGGCGGGCCGACAGCGGGAATACACGCCAGATGCCGCAGACAGTCCAGCTCGGTCACTCTTCCGGCCGCCGCGCCGCCCTCGGGGTCACCGCCCTGCGCGGCGGCCGTGGCCGGCTGACCCGGCGGCCCACTCCCTACCTTGTCGTGGGCGGGCTGTTCTGGCTGGTGACGACGCTGGCGTACTGGCGGGTGCCGCTGTGCTGCGACGCCGGTCTGCACGCGGCGGTCGTCGAACGGCTCCGCTGGGACCTGCTGCACCCGGCCCACCCGGCCGCCGCCCTGCCGGGCGCGGGCAGCCCGCACTACTCCCCGTACGCCCTGGCGCAGGGGGTTCTCGCGCGGCTGACCGGGCTGAGCGGCTGGTCGCTGGTGAAGCTCGCCGGTCCGGTGAACCTGCTGGTGCTGCTCACCGGGCTCGGCCGTTTCGTGCGTGTCCTCACGCCCCGGGCGTGGGCGCCGGTTTTCGCGCTGCTGTTCACGACCCTGCTGCGGGGCACGGGGACGGCCCCGTGGAGCGGCGGCCCCGGGCTGATGTCGATGACGACGGACCTCGGTCACCCGTCCGCGTTCGTCCTCGGGCTGATGTTCTGGGCGTGGGCGTGGACGGGAGTACGCGCGCGGGGCGGCGGTTCGGGGCGGCGGGCACGGTACGTCGGGCCGAGCGGCCTCGGCGGCCCGGGGGCGTACGCCGGGCTCGGCGCGCTCTACGGGCTGATCCTGCTGGTGCACCCGATGACGGCCACGGCCGCGGTGGCCGGGGCCACGGCGCTCGTGGCGGCCTGGCAGCACGGGTGGCGGGCACCGCTGGTGGGGCGCTGGGCACTGACGGCGACGGTCGCCGCGGTAGTCGCGGTCGCCTGGCCCTCCTACGGTGTCCTGTCGTCGGCGACGGGCACGAGCGCGAACATCGTCCCGCCCTTCGCGGAGGTGGCCGGCCACCTCTGGCCGGCGCTGCTCGGACTGCCGGCGCTGTGGGCACGGGGGCGCGGGTCGCCCAGAGACCCGCTGATGCTGGTGTGCGCGGCGGAGTGCCTGGTGGCGGCCTACGGCTGGGTGGGCGGACACCCCGCATACGGCCGGGTCGCGGAGGTCGCGGCCTTGTCCGCGCAGGTCGCCCTCGGGGTGGAGCTGGCGGCGCCCCGACCGTGGAGGTGGGCGCGGCGGGTGCTGGGCGGCGCGGCGGTCGCGGGGGCGTGCGCGGGGTTGCTCATGGTGCACGCCGGCGCGGTCGTACCGGCCGCGTTCGACCGCGTCGGCTTCGCCGAGCCGCCGCGGTGGCCGTCGTACGCGTGGGCGGCGCGACACATGCCGGCGGGCGAGGTACTGCTCACCGACGGGTACCGCGCGGGGCGCTCGCTCCCGGGGTACGGGGTGAACGTGGTGGCGCCCCCGTGGCCCGATCCGGCGCTGCCGGAGGCGGAACGGGGGCGGCGGCTCGCCGATGTCCGGGCCTACCTCGATCCCGCGTCGACCCGCGAGCGGCGCGGGGCCGTCGCCCGGCGGTACGGGGTGCGGTGGCTGCTGCTGACGCGGTGGCGCCGGGTGCCCGGGGAGGCGGTGGTCGTGGACTGGAGTCCGCGGACCGGGGAGGTGCTGGCGCGGATCGCTCCGTAGGGGGCGTGCGGAGCGGTCCGCGCCGGGTGGCGGCCGGGGTTGCCGGACCTACTCGACGACCAGCTCGACCGGGATGTTGTTGCGGGTGGCGTTGGAGTAGGGGCAGACCTGGTGGGCCTGCTCGACGAGCTTGCGGCCGGTGGCCTCGTCGACGGAGTCGGGGAGTTCGACGCGGAGGGTGACCTTGAGGGCGAAGCCCTCGCCCTGCTTGCCTATGCCGACCTCGGCGGTCACGGCGGCGTCGCTGACATCGACCTTGGCCGCGCGGCCGACGAGGCCGAGGGCGCTGGCGAAACAGGCGGAGTAGCCGGCGGCGAAGAGCTGCTCGGGGTTGGTGCCCTGGCCGTTGCCGCCCAGCTCCACCGGGAGGGCCAGGTCGAGGTCGAGCTTGCCGTCGTTGCTGACGGCGCGACCGTCACGGCCGTGGGTGGCGGTGGCGACAGCGGTGTAGAGCGCGTCCATGGGAGAACCATCCCTTTCACAGGTCATCTCACGTCCGGCGGTCCGGTCCGACCGCCGTTCACGGACTCAAGTAGAGCACACAATTCAATTGCCCACAACTAAATGACGGACAGGAGTTACGCTGGATCCATGACCACGAGCGCCGTTCCTACGCCCCAGGGGGTCCCCTCGGAGATCTCCGGGCGGATCTCCGAGGAGGACTTCCTCCGTCTCGACCGGCAGATCTGCTTCTCCCTGCACGCCGCCTCCCGCGCCTTCAACAGCGTCTACCGCGTGGCCCTGAAGGAGCTGGGGATCACCTATCCGCAGTACCTGGTGATGCTGGTGCTGTGGGAGCGGGGCGAGCTGCCCGTGAAGAAGCTGGGCGAGCATCTGCGGCTCGACTCCGGGACCCTCTCGCCGCTGCTCAAGCGTCTGGAGGCCGCCGGGCTCGTCCAGCGGGAGCGCAGCGCGCGCGACGAGCGGTCGGTCGTCGTGCGGCCGACCGGGGAGGGCGCCGCCCTGCGTGAGCGCGCCCTGGCGGTGCCGCGCCGGATCGTCTCCGCGACGACCTTGGACCTGGACGAGATCCGCGACCTGCGCGACCGGCTGGACCGCCTGACGACCGCGCTGGACGAGGCGGCACTGGAGGAGCCGACTGAGCAGCCGACTGAGCAGGACTGAGTAGCAGGCAGAGCAGCCGACGGGCTGGTCGACGGACCGGTCGACCGGAACGGAACCGCCCCACACGGAACCCCCGCCCCCCGCGCGCCCTCTTCCCCACCGGGCCACGAAGCCGCCCTTAAGGGAAGATTCGCACACATACCTCTCACAGGTGCGGGGCAACCATGGCACTCCAGCAGGCGCAGGTCTCCGTCGTCGTCATCGGCTACGACGACGCCGCCCACGTGGCGGACGCCGTGCGTTCGGCGCTCGCGCAGGGACCGGCCGTCCGCGAGGTGATCGCGGTCGACGACTGTTCGAGGGACGGCAGCGGGGAGCTGCTGGAGCGGCTGGCCGAGGCGGAGCCCCGGCTGCGGGTACTGCGGCGCCGGTCCAACAGCGGCGGCTGCGGCACCCCGCGCAACGACGGGCTGGACGCCGCGGCCTCGCCGTACGTGATGTTCCTGGACAGCGACGACGTACTGCCGTCCGGTGCCGTGGACGCGCTGCTGGGCGCCGCCCTGGAGCACGACGCGCCGGTCGCGTCGGGGCTGTGCGTGCGCAGGGAGCTGCCGTCCGGCCGCGAGACCCCCTGGCAGCCCGAACTGTACGCCCGGCGCACACTGGTGCCGCACCCCTCCCGGCGCGTGCGCCTGGCGCACGACACCCTCTGCGTCAACAAGCTCTACCGCACCACCTTTCTGCGCGACCACGCGATCCGCTTCCCCGACGGCCGCTTCCCGTACGAGGACTTCGTCTTCGGCGCGCGTGTCCTGGCCGCAGCGCCGCGGATCGCTCTCGTCCCCGACCCGGTGTACGTCTGGCACGTGCGCCGCTCGGCCACCCGGCTGTCCCTCTCCCTCGACCGCTCCGGCATCGCCAACTGGCGGGCCCGGACGGAGGCCGACCGCCTGTCGTACGACATCCTGCTGGGCGCCGGCGAGAAGCGGCTCGCGCGGGCGACGCGGACGCGCTTCCTCGACCACTCGCTGCGGATGTACGCGCGCGAGCTGGACCTGCGCGGCGCGGAGTACCGGCGGGCCTGGTGGGCCCTGACCCGCGCGCACCTGGCCACCTTCGACGAGGGCGACTTCGCGACGGCGCCCGCGCCCGGCCGGGTCGTCGCCCGGGTGATCCTGGCCGCCGAGGAGCCGCGCGACCTGGCCCGCCTCAAGGAGATCGCGGCCCGCCCGGCCCGGCTGACCCCGCCCTACGCACGCGCGGGCGACGGCACGCCCGTCTGGTCCGCGGAACTGCCGCAGGTGGAACTGGACCATCTCCTCGTCCGCCCCGTGCACCTGCTGCCGGCCGCCGTCGACGCGGAACTGCGGCCACGCGCGCGGGGGACGACGCTCCGCCTGCGGCTGCACGAGCTGTACGGGCGGATGGCGCAGGCGGGGCCGCGGAGCGTGGAGGTGGAGTTCACCGAACGGAAGGACGGGCGGGTGGGGTTCGCCGGCACGGCCTCCCTCGTGGCCGAGCCCGGCTTCGACAGCTGGACGGCGGACGTCCCACTGGATCTCGCCGCGCTGGGCAGCGGCACCTGGGACCTGCGGCTGCGGCTGCGCTTCGCGGACGGCGGCCGGCGCGAGACCACCGCGCACGCCGTCGCGGGCGCCGGGCTGCTGCGCCGGAGCGCGCTGCCGAGCACCCGCCACGGGGTGCTCCTCGCGCAGCCGTACGCGACGCACGCGGGGGCGCTCGCGCTCCGGCTCGCGCCCGGTTGGCGTGGTTTGACCGAAGTGGTGCTGCGTCGCCTCACACGCCTGCTTCACTGAGAGCCGACTGGTTGCACCTGCATCATCACCATGGCGCCTGACGCGGCACGTCATCGCCGGGACTACGAGGGGACGGTCGTCCATGACCTGGCTGATCACCGGTGGCGCCGGATACATCGGGGCGCACGTGGTGCGCGCGATGCTCGACGCGGGCGAGGAGACCGTCGTCTACGACGATCTGTCCACGGGGGTCGCCGAACGGGTGCCCGACGGTGTGCCGTTGGAGATCGGCTCCACCCTCGACGCGGACCGGCTGGCCCGGGTCGTCCGGGACCGGCGGGTCACCGGTGTCGTCCATCTCGCGGCGAAGAAGCAGGTCGGCGAGTCCGTGGAACAGCCGCTGCACTACTACCGGGAGAACGTCGAGGGTCTGCGCATCCTGCTGTCGGCCGTCACGGACGCCGGGGTCGCGTCCTTCGTGTTCTCCTCCTCCGCCGCCGTGTACGGCATGCCCGAGGCGGCCCTCGTCACCGAGGAGACGCCGTGCGCGCCGATGAGCCCCTACGGCGAGACCAAGCTGGCCGGCGAGTGGCTGGTACGGGCCACGGGCCGGGCGACCGGCCTGTCGACGGCCTCCCTGCGCTACTTCAACGTGGCGGGGGCCGCGACCCCGGAACTGGCCGACACCGGCGTCTTCAACCTCGTCCCCATGGTCTTCGAGAAGCTCTCCGAGGGCGCCCCGCCGCGGATCTTCGGCACCGACTACCCGACCCCCGACGGGACCTGTGTCCGGGACTACATCCATGTCGTCGACCTCGCCGAGGCCCACGTGGCGACCGCGCGGCGGCTGCGCGAGGCGCCGGGCACCGATCTCACCCTCAACATCGGGCGCGGGGACGGTGTTTCGGTGCGCGGGATGATCGACCGGATCACCGCGCTCACCGGCCACGACGTGACTCCCGTGGCCGTCGGGCGACGGCCCGGCGACCCCGCGCGCGTCGTCGCCTCGGCGGACCGGATCGCCGCCGAGCTGGGCTGGAAGGCCCGGTACGGCGTCGACGACATGATCGCGTCGGCGTGGGCGGGCTGGACGGTGAACCACCCCCCGCGGTGAGACGACCGGAGAGGATTGTGACGGGATCGACGTACCGTGGGAACTGTTCGGTGCCGTTTGCGCGTGTGTACTGAGGGAAGCGAACAGGCAAGCGGACACTGGCTCGCGGGGCACCGGAAGGCACCGGAAGGCACCGGAAGCACGACGAGCCAGCGACGCGGGACGTATCCGACAGGGCGTTACGGGGGTAGCGGCGATGCCGGCATGGGACATCGATCCGATCAACGTGCAGACCACGCTGAAGTCGACCGGTGAGGCGGCGGGCGGCCTGGAGAAGGCCGCCAACTCGCTGGTGTCGAACATGGCGAGCGCGGCCGAGTCGGCCGGTACGGCCGTGCCGGGCGGGCAGTTCAGCGGACCCATGGTCGGTCCGGTGGTCGCGGGCACCCCACGGGTGCCGGTCGGGCCGGTCGCGGCGGCGCTGAGCAAGTACCTCCAGGAACGGCAGCAGAAGCTGGCGTACATGGCGCAGCGGACCATCGACTCCGTGCAGGGCGCGGCCAACGCGACCAACGCCTATGTCACGGGCGACCTGGACATGGCCGCCGAGCAGCAGGCCAACGCCCTCAAGGCGACGGTGGTCCCGCCGCCGCCGGGTGTCGACGGCAACGGCGGGCAGGGGCCGAAGTGAGCGACGACGTCCCCGTCATCCCGGAGGAGGTCCCCGAGTTCACCGGCAACCTGGAGCTGCTCGACCAGCACATCGCGGGCGTCCGTTCGGCCGGCACCTCCCTGAAGGACTCGGGTTCGGCGATCCACACCCGCTTCGGCGGCCTCTCCGCGTACTACAAGGCACCCGAGGCGGAGGCGCTGTTCGCGACGACCGCGCCGGTGGCGGCCAAGGGCGAGGAGTTCGCCACGGAGTTGGAGACTGTGGCCTCGGCGCTGGACACGTACGCCGCCGCCGTCGGCCCGCTCAAGCAGAAGTTCGACCGGCTCCGGCAGGACGCGATCGCCTTCCGCGCGAGGATCGCGGACGACGACGAGTGGCGCGCCGACGGTGACCTCGTCGAGGAGAACAACAACCGCCGCTCGGACATCAACGCCGCGTACGCGGCGTTCCAGGCCGCCGAACGCGACTGCTACAACAAGATCGTGGCGCTGGTCGGTGGCGAGGCGCTCGTCGTCAACGACGGCTCGAACAAAGAGAACATGTACGGCTACCGGGGCGAGGACCTGAACAACGCCGGTGGTCTGCCGTGGGGTGACCCGGTCGAGGAGTCCAACCCCTGGTACTACATCCACGAGCATGTCTGGGACTTCGCGGTCGGCTTCGTGGTCGACGGGGTGTGGGGCACGATCAAGGGCCTCGGCACCCTGGTCGGCTTCAACGGCTGGGACGCGGCGGGGCAGGCCTGGGTCGGCCTCGGCAAGCTCGCGACGGGCATCGTCATCATGTCCAACCCGGTGACGGCCGCCGCCTTCTGGCTCACGCCCGACGACAAACTGCCCTCCTGGATCCGTGACTCCCGCACCGCCGTCGTGGAGACCGGCAAGGCGCTCATCGCCTACGACGAGTGGGGCAAGAACCCGTCCCGCGCGGCCGGGGCGGTCACCTTCAACGTCCTGACGACGATCTTCACGGGCGGCGCGGGCGGCGCGGTCTCCGGTGCGGGCAAGGCGGGCGCCATCGCCAGGGCCATCTCCTTCGCGGGCAAGGCCGGCAGGATCGTCGACCCGATGACGTACATCACCAAGGGCGTCGGCGCGACGGCGGTGAAGATCAGCGACGTCATGGCGAGCCTGCGCGGCATCACCGACGGCACGCACATCAAGCTCGGCGAGGGCACGTACCAGATCGCCGATCCGCCGAACATCGCCGACGAACTGCCCTCGGGGCTCACCCCCGAGAACTCCGTCCGCATGGAGACGCCGAAGGGCGAGGTCGTCTACCTGAACACCGACACGCTGGTCGTGCACAACGCCGACGGCACGGTGCGGGAGTCCCTGGACGGCGTCAAGCACGAGGGAACGGCGGCCGAGCGGGGTGTCGACGTGGATGCCCGGCAGCCCGAGCTGGTGGGCGCGGGGGCCAGGGTGGGCGACGGCGGCTCCGTCGTCGGGCGCGTCGGCGACGACCTGGGCGGGACCGGACGGGCCGGAGACGACGGCCTGCCCGGCGGCCGTGCGGACCACCTGCCCGGCGGCCGTGCGGACGACCTGGGCCGGGGGCCGGCCGGGAGCCACGAGACGCCGACCGGCGGCGGGGGCCCCCGGGGCGGCGACGGGCCGACCGGCGGCGGCCACGAGGAGGCCCCTTCGGGCGGCCACGGGGAGGCGCCGGGCGGCGGTCACGGCCACGGCGGCGGACCCGGCGGAGGTGAGGGCGGTGGCCACGGTGACGGACCCGGCGGAGGAGGGCACGGCGACGGACCCGGCGGAGGAGGCGACGGCCCTGGCGGGGGTGACGGCCCCGGAGGCGGAGACGGCCCCGGTGGTGGGGACGGCCCCGGCAGGCCGGACTTCAGCGAGGGCGACTCGACGCCCACGCCTCCCACCGGCCCCATGCGACCCGACCAGCGGGCGGCCGTCCTGGACCAGCTCAACAACCCCGACCACGGGCTCAAGCTCAAGTCGCAGGACGTGGAGCGCATGCTCACCCAGCTCAACAAGAGCCCGTACGGAGCCGGCATCGCGGCACACATCGCCGACGGGAAACTCGCCACGATGCCCGGCTACAAGGACCTCCTCCTCCAGGTCAAGCAGGGAGACATGACGCCCTCGGTGCACATGGCCATGGAGCACGCGGCGGATCTGCGCGCCCGGGGCGTCAAGGACGTGGCCTTCGAGTTCAAGGCGCCGGGCGATAAACTGGACCTGGATGTGCTGGTCAAGGCGGGTGACAGGATCGAGTACGGCGTACAGCTCAAGGACGTGCAGTCGGTCTCGGGCATCAACTCCGCCGCCAAGAAGATCGCCATCAAGCAGCTCGCCGGAGAGATCGCCGGTCAGAAGGTCGCCATCCTGGACATCCACGATGTGAAGGCCGCTGTCACCGACGACATCCTGAGGTCCGTCGAGGGATACGCGCGAAGGACCAACGCCACCTTCGAACTGCGCTTCCAGGACGGCTCGATCACCATCCCGGCCAACGGCCCGACCTATCCGTGAGGAATTCCGTGTCCCTTCTCATGCGCGCCCCGAAGGAATGTGCGTCGTGGACGTGGGAGCTCGACGAGTTCGCACCCCCCGGCCTGGACTCCGCGCTGTCCGTGGCGGCCCGGATGTGCGCCGTGCTGCGCGAGCACGAACTGCTGGTACCCGACAGCCTCGAATGGGACTGGTTCGTGTACGGCAGCGGCGGCACCGGGCTCATCACCCGGATGGCGCTCCAGGGACCGATGGACGACGAGGAGGTGCCCCGGCGCATCGAGCGCAGCCGCCCCGTCGGCTTCCCCGACGCGTCGGTCGGGAGCGTTCTCGTCGTGGGCTCCGGCACCTGGATCGACGCGACGGGCGAGAAGCGCGGGGAACACCGGCTGGTCGAGCTGACGGTGGCACCCGACGCGCCCGGCATCTGGGCGGAGCTGGCCCTCTTCCACGACATCTGGGGCCCGTTCGACTTCCGGGGCGAGCCGCACCCCGAGGTGGAGAGGCAGAACGCCCCCCGCCTCGCGGCGGCCCTCCAGTCGCTCGACGCCCTCCTGGGCGTCCCGGCCGAGCCCGGCGAGCCGACCTACTTCGGCTCCGCCGAGGGCAACGGCATCAAGCCCCCGGACACCGTCGACGGCCGGGGCCCAGACCTGACCGACCTCTTCTGACCTCATCCTTTCGACCCTCGAAACAGGCACCCATGCCCATGGACCCCCAGCGTGCCCTCGGCGCCGTTCTCGGATCGGCCGTGGGCGACGCACTCGGCGCCCCGTTCGAGTTCGGCCCCGAAGGAGCGTTCTCCGCACGCTTCCCGAAGGCCGGCCACGGCGGGGAGATGTGCGGAGGCGGGGGTTGGGATCCGGGCGAGGCGACCGACGACACACAGATGGCCGTCCTCGTCGGGGAGTCGCTCGTCGGACACGGCGGTCTGGAGCCGTCCGACGTCTTCCGGCGTTTCCAGCGCTGGGCCGCCGCCGACCCCAAGGACATCGGCCTCCAGACCGAGGACGTCCTCACCAACGGCGCCCCGTGGGACCTCGCCGCGGCCCGGCACTTCCAGTTCAACCAACACGCCGCGGGCAACGGCGCGTTGATGCGGGCCGCCACGTCCGCCGTGTACTTCGCGCGGGACGGGCGGGAGGCGACCATGGACGCCGGGCGGCGGCTGTCCGCGCTGACGCACGGCGACCCGGCGGCCTGGGAAGGCACCGCCGCCTTCCACGAGCTGGTGCGGGTCGCGCTGGCCGGGGGCGACCCGCTCGCCGCGCTCCCCGAGACCCTGGCCGCCCTCCACCCGGGCCATCGCGCCCGGTACGCGGTCGTCCTCGCCCCCGACTGGCACCCGGACCGGGCCACGGAGTTCAACGGTGCCGTCTGGCCCTGCCTCGGCTCCGCCGTGTGGGCCCTGCGCACGACCGACTCGTACGAGGACGCCGTACGCGCCGCCGTGGACCTCGGCGGCGACACCGACACGGTCGCGGCGGTGACCGGTGGGCTCGCGGGCGCGGTGTACGGCGCCGGGGGCGTCCCCGAGCGGTGGCTGGAGCCGCTGCACGTACCCCTCCCTGGATTCGGGGAGCGTGTGCTGCGCGCGCCCGAACTCGGCGACCTGGCGACGCGGCTGGCCGCCGGCGGCACTCGCCCTCAGTCGTCCGCCGGCTCGTAGGCGGTGATGACGTACTCCGCCTCGTCGTCGATCGCGTTCTCGTCCGGGTCCAGGGTGATCCGTGACGGATGGCCGTCGGGGGCGTACTCCGCCTCCGCCGTGTCCGCCCGCTCCTGCCAGGCGTTCTCCAGGCTGCCGATGAGGTCGCCGATGGTGGGGACCGCGCCGGGCCCCAGGGCCACGGCCTGCCGGCTGTCGGCGTCGAGGCCGACGGCCTCGGTCACCTCGCGGTCCCGGACCGTCACCCGGAAGCGCCCTGTCAGGACCTGCGAGGCCGACGTGAGGGTGTAGGTGTACGAGGCGGGCTCCTGCCACACGACCCTGTTCTGCGCCGTGGTGCCCTCCGGCGAGGCTCCTCCGGTCGATTTCGGGGAGGCCTTCTCGCCCTCGCAGGCGGTCGTCACCCCCACCGTTCCCGCGACCAGCGCGGCGGCGAGGAGCACGGAACGAGCACGGGAGCGTACGAGAGTCACGGCGACCCCATTCCTGAGCGGCTGTGACTAAGACGCCTCCCGCGCGGGAAACGTTCGGCGCCGGTCGACCCGACGACGCCCCGGTGCCGCGCTACAGCGCCCGCAGCGCCGCGGCCGTGGCCCGCGTCAGGCTCTCCAGGTACCCCTTCGGCAGTCTGGGCGACCGGACGACCACCGACCGCCAGTACAGCGGCCCGAACATCACGTCCAGGGCGAGATCCTCGTCGACACCCGCCCCGACGTCCCCGCGCGCGACCGCCGCCGCGACGATCCCCGTGGCGACGCTCTGCTGGCCCTCCCGCAACGCCTTCCGCATCGCCTCGGCGATTTCGGGGTTGCGGGCGGCCTCGGCCTGGAGGTCGGGGATGATCTGCCCGGCGACCGGGTGGCGCAGGGCGCGGGACGTGACCTCGTAGAGCAGTCGCAGATCGCCCTCCAGCGAGCCCGTGTCCGGCATGGGCAGGCCCTGGACGGCCACCGCCGAGACCAGGTCCAGCACCAGGTGCAGCTTGGAACGCCAGCGCCGGTACACGGCCGTCTTGCCGACGCCCGCCCGGCGCGCGATCCCCTCGATGGACATCCGCGCGTAGCCGACAGCCGCCAGTTCCTCGAAGACCGCGGCGCGGATCGCCTCGGTCACGTCCTCGCGGAGCACGGCCGCCCCGGCGGGGGCCCGGCGGCGCGGCCGTGGCGGCGGCTGCGCCTCGGAGGGGCCGGCGTTCGTCGTCATGCCCCCAGCATAGGGCGCCACGACGGAACGGTTGCGTTCCGACGTCGAATCGGCTTACTCTCGCGTTGCGACGATACGGTCCCGTCCCGACGTAAGCGCACGGCAGGAGCAGTACGAGAGCAGTACGAGCGCGGTGCAGGACGGCGTGAGACGACGCCGGGCGCGCGCGGGACGCCCCCACTAGCGAAAGCAGCGGATGTGAGCCAGGTCCTCCACACACCGCCGCCCCCCACGGCGGCCAACCCCCCGGCCGCCCCGGCCGGCCAGGACACCCCCGCCGAGACCCCCGCCCAGCTCGCCGAGCGGTACGGCCTCAGCGTGAGCGGGGCCCGCCCCTCCCTCGGCGCGTACGTACGGCAGCTGTGGGCCAGACGGCACTTCATCACCGCCTTCGCCACGGCGAAGCTGACCGCGCAGTACAGCCAGGCGAAGCTCGGCCAGGTCTGGCAGATCGCGAACCCGCTGCTCAACGCGGCGGTCTACTACCTGATCTTCGGTCTGCTCATGGGCACCAAGAAGGGCGTGCCGGACTACGTCCCGTTCCTCGTGACCGGCGTGTTCGTGTGGACCTTCACCCAGAGCTCGATCATGGCCGGCACCCGGGCCATATCCGGCAGCCTGGGCCTCGTCCGGGCGCTGCACTTCCCCCGGGCCTCGCTGCCCCTGTCGTACTGCCTCCAGCAGCTCCAGCAGCTGCTGTTCTCCATGGCCGCGCTGGTCGTGATCCTGCTGGCCTTCGGGGTGCCGGTGGCCATGTCGTGGCTGCTGATCGTGCCCGCGCTGGCGCTCCAGTTCGTGTTCAACGCCGGCATCGCGATGGTGATGGCGCGGATCGGCGCCAAGACCCCCGACATCTCCCAGCTGATGCCGTTCGTCCTGCGCACCTGGATGTACACCTCGGGCGTGATGTTCAGCATCGACCACATGCTCGCCGACCGGAACATCCCGGCCGTCGTGCATCTGCTGCTGGAGTGCAACCCGGCCGCCGTGTACATCGACCTCATGCGGTTCGCGCTGATCGACAGCTTCCACGCGAGCCAACTCCCGCCGCACGTCTGGGCGATCGCCGCGGGCTGGGCGCTCCTCGCGGGCGTCGGCGGGTTCATCTACTTCTGGCAGTCTGAGGAGACGTACGGCCGTGGCTGACACGATCACCCCCACCCCCGCCGGCGCCCCCGCCGTTCCGGACGCGCGGCACGAGACCGTTCTGGGCACCGCCGGCGAACTCGTCCCCACCGTCGTCGTCGACGGCGTCGACATCGTCTACCGCGTCAACGGAACCGGCGCCGGACGCGGCACCGCCACCGCCGCGCTCAACCGCATCCTGCGGCGCAAGAAGTCCGAGAAGGCGGCCGGCGTACGCAAGGTCCACGCCGTGCGGAACGTGTCGTTCACCGCGTACCGGGGCGAGGCCATCGGGCTCATCGGCACGAACGGCTCCGGCAAGTCGACCCTCCTCAAGGCCGTCGCCGGACTGCTTCCGGTGGAGAACGGCCGTATCTACACCGACGGCCAGCCCTCCCTGCTCGGCGTCAACGCGGCCCTGATGAACGACCTGACGGGTGAACGGAACGTCCACCTCGGCGGGCTCGCCATGGGCATGTCCCGTGAGCAGGTCAAGGAGCGGTACGAGGAGATCGTCGACTTCTCGGGCATCAACGAGAAGGGGGACTTCATCACGCTCCCCATGCGCACGTACTCCTCCGGCATGGCGGCCCGGCTGCGGTTCTCCATCGCCGCCGCCAAGGACCACGACGTGCTGCTCATCGACGAGGCCCTCGCCACCGGCGACCGCTCCTTCCAGAAGCGCTCCGAGGCGCGCATCCGCGAGCTGCGCAAGCACGCGGGCACGGTCTTCCTCGTCAGCCACAACAACAAGTCGATCCGCGACACGTGCGACCGGGTGCTGTGGCTGGAGCGGGGGGAGCTGCGCCTGGACGGGCCCACGGACGAGGTGCTGAAGGAGTACGAGAAGTTCACCGGCGGGAAGAAGTAGCCGCCCCCGCGGACGCTCCCGCCGGCCCCCGCCTCACTCACCTCTCCAAGAACCCCCGCCGCACTCACCTCTCCAAGAAGGTGAACAAGGCCTCCCACCTGTCCAGGATCTCCTCCGTCCCGTACCGCCGGATGTTCTCCCTCGCCCTGTCGCCCATCCCGTCCCGCAAGGCCTTGTCGGTCATCAACAGGTCCAGCTTGCGGGCCAGTTCACCGGTGTTGCCGGGAGCGACGAGGAGGCCGTCCTCGCCGTCGCGGACGATCTCGTGGACGCCGGGGGCGCAGTCGAAGGCCACGCAGGGCACGCCCATCGCCATGGCCTCCATCAGGGCGAGGGGGAAGCCCTCGCCCCGGGAGGACAGCGCGAAGACCGAGCCGGCGCGCAGGGCCCCGGGGACGTCGTTCGTACGGCCCATCCAGGACACCGAGTCGTCGAGGCCGAGTGCCGTGCACTGCTTGCGGAGCAGCTCCTCGTCCTCGCCGGAGCCGTACACGCGCAGGGTCCAGTCGGGGTGGCGGGGGGCCACCTCGGCCCAGGTGTCGAGGAGCATGTCGACACCCTTCTCGTCGCTGAGCCGGCCGATGCCGACCACGGCCTTCGCGGTGCGCGGCGAGGGCACCTCCGGCAGCCAGGGCACGGCGTTGGGCAGGTAGGAGACGTTGTTGAGGCCCTCGCCGATCCACAGGTCGGCGTCCTCGCGGGTGAGGACGAGCATCCGGTCCACGTCCCGGTAGTGCGTCAGCACGCGCCGGAAGCGGGAGGAGCGCCGGGCGGTCTCGAAGGACTCGTGGCTCATCCCGATGACGGTCAGCCCGCTGGTGTCGGCGAGCTTCACCCACTCCATCGCCCACACCTGGGTCACGATGACGACCGCGCCGGGCCGCGCGGCCCGGAAGAGACCGGTGAGCACGGCCGCCCTGTCCCGCTTGCTCGCCTCCCGCGCCCGGCCGGGGGGCGGCGGCTGGCCGTCGTACAGCCGGGTGGTGGGGTACGGGAGTGCGCCGAGGTCGTGCGGGTCCTCGGGGGTGGTGATCCCGACGACGTGGACGCGGTGTCCGCGCCCGGTCAGGAGGCGGGCCAGGTGGTGGGACCAGCTGGTCACGCCGCCCAGCTCGTCCACGCTGTTGGACACCAGGAAGACGTCCCGCGCCCCGGTCGCTCGTGCCTCGTCCGGGCCGGTCACTTCCGCCTCCACTCGGAGAAGAACTGGTCGACGACGCTCTGCGCCGCCGTCCCCTTGTCGTACTCGCCGAAGTCGGCCGTGAACCGCTCGCGCGCGGCGGCGTACTTGAGCGTCTGGTCCTCCAGCGGCATCGACCGCAGGACGGAAGTCAGCTCGTCCTCCGTGCGCACGACCGGGCCCGGCGCCCGTTCCAGCAGGTCGAAGTAGGTGCCCCGGCCCTCGTGCACGTACTCCTCGTAGTCGTGGACGAAGAACAGCATCGGGCGGTCCAGGAGGGCGTAGTCGAACATCACCGACGAGTAGTCCGTGATCAGCGCGTCGGCGAGGGCGAGGACGGGGGTCACGTCGTGGTGGGCCGAGACGTCGAGGACCCGGCCCCGGACCGACGGGGGGAGCACGACGTGGTTGAGGTAGTGGGCACGGACGAGGAGGACGTACTCGTCGCCGAACGTGTCGGCGAAGCGCTCCACGTCGAAGGGGAGCTGGAAGCGGCGCTGTCCCTGGTGGCGGAAGGTGGGGGCGTAGAGCAGGATCTTCCGGTCCGCCGGGATGCCCAACTCGGCTGCCAGCGGCGGGCGTTCGGAGGGCGGCCGGGTCCCCCGGGCCCGTACGAGGGCGTCGTTGCGGGGATAGCCCACCCGCAGCAGCACCTTCTCCCGCAGCCGGAAGGCCTTCGCCAGCGTGCGGACGTCGTGCTCGGAGCGGATCAGGAAGTGGTCGAAGCGGTCGAGGGTGCGCTGCTGTTCGGCCTGCTCGGCACGGGTCCTGAGCTTCCAGCCGGGCACGTCGAAGCCCATCCTCTTGAGCGCGGAGCCGTGCCAGGTCTGCAGGTAGGTCGTGCCGGGGCGCTTGGCCAGCTTCAGCGGGAAGCTCTGGTTGTCGATCCAGAACGCGGCGCGGGCCAGCGCCCGCAGATACGGCAGGGACCAGCGGCGGACGAGGGTCGCGTCGGCGGGGAAGCCCTCCGGGCGGCCGGTGTAGGACCACACCGCCTCGAAGTCGAGACCCTGGCGGCGCATCTCCTCGTAGATCGCCCGGGGGCTGTCGCTGTACTGCCGGCCGAGGTGGCTCTCGAACACCACCAGGCGTCCGCGCGGCGGCATGCGCCGGAACACCTCGTGGTAGAGGCGGATCTTGGTGTCTCCGGACGTGGCCCTCGTGCGCAGCGTCTTCGCCCTGCGGTAGCCCGACTTGGCGAGCCGGCCGGGCGTGCCCCGCAGGCCCCGGGTGACGAGGGCGTTGGCCTTCTTGTCGGGGACCAGCCGGAAGGCGAGGTGGCCCCGGGCGGAGATCTGCGGCTCGATCCGGTCGGCGACCAGCCGGGTCAGACGCGGGCGGACCGGCAACGCGCCGGTGACCAGACCCGGTTCGGCGGCGGTGAGCCGGCTGGTGGTGCGCTCACCGTCGACGTCCAGGTGGAGGCGTACGTCCCAGACGGCGTCCACGATGCCGAGCGGGCGCAGCGTCCTCGCGATGTCGGCGGTCGCCTCCCAGGTGAGGTACGGGCCCTCGTTCCGGACGGCCGCCACCGGCACCCGGAAGGTCTGGAAGCGCACGCCGGGGCGGCGGGCGTAGAACTCCAGCTCGGCCGTGAGCCGGGCGCCGGACGGCACGATCCCGAGGGGGTTGGTGACGCGTCCGGCGAGACGGATGCCGCCTCCGCCCGGCGCGTCCTGCTCGTACCGGGTCAGCTCGTTGCGCAGGAACAGCCTGCCCACCGGGCGGGAGTGGTAGCCGAGTTCGGTGACGTCCAGGACGCGGCGCGCGAGCTGCCCCTCCTCCCCCGGGGCGTCCAGGTGCTCGGCGCACCAGTAGATCCGCCCGTCGCGCTCGACGAGGGGCGCGGAGACCTTGTCGCGGTTGGTGAGGGTGTCCACGGCGGGCAGCAGGTTGTCCCAGTCGCCCCCGCGCAGCAGGAAGGCGCAGATGGCGTGGATGGGTTCGACCTCGTCGTACGCGGCCGGGTCGATCGACGTCAGATAGGCGCGGGCCAGCCCGGCGAACTCCTGGCGGTAGGCCGCGTCGCGGAAGGGCAGGTCCCGCAGATGCAGCACCAGGTCGTGCTTGAGGAACTTGACGTCCTTGCGGCACTTCAGCTCCCGCAGGCCCTTGTCGGCGAGGAGCCGGTCCACCCGGCGGTGGATCTCCATGCGGTGCGCGAAGTTGGCGATCTCGGCCCGCCGGTTGCTGATCGAGGCCGCCGACGTCCCGGTGTTCTGGACGACGTTCCAGTCGTAGACCCGGTTGGGGATCAGGGTGATCCGGCGTGCGGCCACGTACGCCTGGGCGGAGAAGAAGAGGTCCTCGTAGTGGATGCCGACGGGGAACAGCAGGCCGTGGTCGACCAGGAAGTCACGGCGGTAGCACTTGTTGGTGGACAGGGTGTCGTACACCAGCAGGTCGGGCAGCTCGGCGACCGAGTCGAGGGTACGGGTGCGGGCGTACAGCCACGGGTACCACTTGACCTCCTTGCGGGTGCGCGTGTCCACGTGGACGCGCACGCACAGGCCGGAGACGAGGTCGGCGCCGGTGGTCTCGGCGGCCTCCAGCATGTTCCGGCAGGCGTCGCGCTCCAGGACGTCGTCGCTGTCGAGGAAGAGGACGTACTCGCCGCGGGTCTCCTGGATACCCCGGTTGCGGGGGGCGCCGCAGCCGCCGCTGTTCTCGGGCAGCCGGTACGCCCGTACGCGGCCCGGGTGCTCGGCGGCGAGGCGGGTGGCGACCTCGTACGAGGCGTCCGTGCTGTGGTCGTCGACGATCACGACCTCGACACTCCGCAGCGTCTGCCCCAGCACCGAGCGGACGGCCGTGGGCAGCCTGGCCTCGTCGTTGTAGACGATCACGACGACGGACATCGCGGGTCGCTGGTCCACGTCCATGCCCATGCCCGTGCCCACGTCCACGTCCACGTCCACGTCCACGTCCACGCGCACCCCATTCATCCAGTTTCCACCGGTTCTTACCCCCTCTATAGACCGTGGTGCGGTTGAGGGCCACTTGGGTAGATGTCTCCGTCGGTGCACGGGTTGCCTCATCCGCCTCCGGCGCGGCCGTGCCGCGATACGCTCCGGAGAGAGGCTGAGCGGAGGGGGCGGTCGATGCGCGGGGTGGTACCTGAGCCGCTACGGGTGGGGGATCCGCGGGAGATCGCCGGGTATCCGCTGTACGCCCGGATCGGTGAGGGCGGCATGGGCACCGTCTACCTCTCCCGCAGCCGGGGCGGCCAGCCGGTCGCGCTGAAACTGGTCCGTCCGGAGTACGCCGCCGCCCCCGCCTTCCGTGAGCGGTTCGCCCGCGAGGTGGCCGCCGGACGCCGTGTCTCCGGCTACCACCTGGTGCCGATCGTCGACCACGACGCCGGGGCGGAGCGGCCCTGGCTCGCCACCCACTACGTGCCGGGCGTCCCTCTCGATCAGGCCCTGGAGACCCACGGCCCGCTCCCCGTGCCCACCGTCCTGCAACTGCTCGCCTGCGCCGCGTACGCGCTGGACGCCGTGCACACCGCCGGGGTGATCCACCGCGACGTCAAGCCCGCCAACCTGCTGCTCGCGGCGGACGGGCCCTGGCTGCTCGACTTCGGCATCGCGCGGGCGGCGGGCGCGGCCACCCTCACCACCGCCGGACGCCTCATCGGCACCCCGCACTACATGTCCCCCGAGCACGCCCTCGGCCGCCCGGTGACCTCCGCGTCGGACGTCTTCGCGCTCGGCCTGATCGCGGCGGTCGCCGCCACCGGCAGCCACCCCTACGGCCGAGGCAATCCGCTGGCCATCGCGACCCGCATCGCCGCCACCGACGTCGCCCCGCCCGCCCTGACCGGCATCGACCGGCCCCTCCTCGACATCGTGCGCCGCTGCCTCACCGCCGACCCGGCGTCCCGGCCCTCCGCCGCCGCACTTGCCGAGCACTGCGCGGGAGCGGCCCGCCGGGACGTGCGCGACTTCACGGGCTGGCTGCCGGCCCCCGTGGCCACCTCGGTGGCCCTCATCGAGACCGCCTTCCGCGCGCTGTCTCTGACGGAGGCCCCGACGACCCCGGCCCCGCGCCCCCTCCTGTCGGAGGCCCCGACGGCACGCCGCCTGCCACCGACGGCGCCGATCACGATGCGGGACGAGGAGTGGCGGCGCCGGGTCCGCCGGGACCCGTGAGTCGGGCGCATTGTCGGGTGCGGGTGAGTGGGGCTTCTCGCGCAGTTCTCCGCGCCCCTTGAATGCGCTGGGGCGCCCCCGGGTTTGTTCAGGGGCGCGGGGAACTGCGCGAGCAACCACGTACCACCCGCACCCGACGACGCACCCCACCCGGCCCCCCTGTTTCCGGGAACCGCAACACCCACCCCAAGTGTCATAAGTGCCGTATAAGCTTCGGACCGCTTCAAGTGCCCAGGCACGGCACAGGAGTTCGGCACCGCACGGGGGAGGCTCCCATCAGCAGCACCACTGGCGACATCCTGAGCCCGCTGGGGCCGCAGGACCCGAGAGAGACCGCCGGATACCACCTGCACGCCCGCATCGGCGAGGGCGGCATGGGCACGGTCTACCTGTCGCACACACGTGGCGGCCAGCCCGTCGCCCTGAAGGTCATCCGCCGCGAGTACGGCCAGGACGCCGACTTCCGCCGCCGCTTCGAGCAGGAGGTCCAGGCGGCCCGGCGCGTGCAGGGCTACCACATCGTCCCGGTCGTCGACCACGACACCACCGGCGAACTCCCCTGGCTGGCCTCGGCGTTCATCGCGGGCATCCCCCTGCACGACGCCCTGGTCGGCTTCGGGCCGCTCCCCCTGCCCGCCGTGTTCCAGCTCGTCGGCTGCGCGGCCCGCGCCCTGACCTCCATCCACGCGGCCGGCGTCATCCACCGCGACCTCAAGCCCAGCAACATCCTGCTGGGCTCCCAGGGCCCGTACGTGATCGACTTCGGCATCGCCCGCGCCGCCGACGCCACCCATCTGACCCAGTCCGGCGGCCTGATCGGCACCCCGCAGTACATGTCGCCGGAGCACGCCCTCGGCGAGCAGGTCACCCCGGCCACCGACGTCTTCTCGCTGGGCCTGATCGCCGCCGTCGCGGCCACCGGACGCCACCCGTACGGCGACGGCGGCGCCATCACCATCGCCGCGCAGATCGCCAACACCGCCCAGCGGCCACCGAGGCTCGACGGGTACGACGAGCGGTTGCGCCCTCTGCTGGAGCACTGCCTGACCGCCGACCCGGCCGCCCGCGCCGGCACCGAGGAACTGGCCGCGCTCTGCCAGGAGTCGGCGGGCCGCGGCCTCAGCGACTTCACCGGCTGGCTCCCGGCCCCGCTCACCGCCGAGATCGCCCGCCGCGAGCAGTCGGTCCGCACCCCGCCGCAGCCGTCGGCGCCCCAGATGCCCGCCGCTCCCCCGTCCGCCGCCCCGACGGCCCCGGCGGCCCCGCCCCACGACCCGGCGGCCTACGCCCAGGGCACCACGCAGGGCGCACCCCAGCAGGCCCCGACACCGCCGCCGACCGGCTTCGGCCCGGCATCCCAGGGCCCGGCACCCACTCCCGGCTACGGCTACCCGCCCCCGGCCACGGACACCTACAACCTCACCCCGCAGGGCACCGCCCCGGCCCCGGCACCGGCGCCGCCCAAAAAGAGCCGCCGCGGCCTCAAGGCGGCCCTGGTCGCCCTGGTGTTCCTCCTCGTGGCCGGCTCGGGCGCGGCCGCCGCGGTGTACGTGCTCGGCGAGAAGGACGACAGCAACGCCGCAGCGAACGGCACCAAGGACACCGGCGGAGGCGACACCAAGGACGACGACAAGGCCACCCCGGCACCGAGCCCGACCGAGTCCGACACCGACTCCGGCGGCCAGGACACCCAGGACGACGGCACCGACCCGACCGGGTCCACCACCGACGTGCCCGCGAACGCCACGTACACGGTGCTCTTCGAGGACAAGACGCTGAACGTGCTGAGCCCCGTCAGTCTGGCGAACACCTATGTGGACTTCGACGTCCCCAAGGTCGACCCGTCCAACTACATGTCCGTCGACGTCCAGGAGTTCTCCGCCAGCTCCACGGATCTCACGTTCGCCCGGCCCATGGGCAAGGCGGCCGGCACCACGCCCGAGGAGTGCCTGGCGGGCGCGGAGCAGAACCCGTTCACCCAGACGCTGAGCGGTGATGCCATCAACCGGGACGACCAGATCGTCAAGGGCGACCACCTCTGCACGGTCACCGGCGAGGGAAACCTCGCGATGTGGACGATCACCGAGGTCGAGGCCCCCAGCGACGTGGACTACCTGCCCAACCTGAAGGGCACGATCACCGTCTGGGAGATCGCGCGCTGACCGCACGGCACGGTACGACGGGAAGGGGGCGCCCCACGGCTGTGGAGCGCCCCCTTCCCGTCGTACCGCCTACGAGTGGCTGCGCAGCAGCGTCCTCATCGTCCGCATCGCCACCGACAGGTTGGCGAGGTCGAACGCGTCGGAGGTCTGGATCTCCTCCAGGGTCGTCCGCGCCCGGCCCAGCAGTGCCGCGTTCTTCTGCTCCCACACCTTGAAGCGCTGCTCGGGGGTGGAGGAGCCGTTGCCCGCGGAGAGGACCTCGGCGGTGAGGGACGCGTGGGCCGCGTACAGGTCCTCACGGATCGCCGCGCGGGCCATGGACTGCCAGCGGTCGGCACGCGGCAGCTCGATGATGCGGTCCATGAGCTGGGTGATGCTCAGCCGGTCGGCGAGGTCGTAGTACACCTCGGCGACCTCCATCGGCGCCCGGCCGACCCGGTCCGCGACGGCGACGATGTCGAGCGTGGGGAAGGCCGAGGAGAAGCCCGCGACCCGCGTGGCCAGCTCCTCCGGGACCCCCGCGCCCGTCAGCTCGTCGTAGATCTCCTGGTACCACTCCAGGTCCGCGCCGCGCAGCAGCCTGGGCAGCTCGCCCCAGACCAGATGGACGCCCTCGGAGAAGAACGCGACGGTCTCGCTGAGCTGGAGCGGCTGCGGCCGGTTGTTGAGCAGCCAGCGCGTGCCGCGCTCGACGAGGCGGCGGGAGTGCAGCCGGATCCGGGTCTGGACGGCCGCGTCGACCGTGTTGTCCAGGCCCTCGACGGCGTCCCACACCTCGCCCGACCCGAAGATCGCGCGGGACGCGGTCTGCGCCCGGACGATCTCCTCCAGCGAGGCCCCGGTCTCCTCCCGCAGCCGGTGCAGGAAGCTCGTACCGCCCGTGTTGACCGTGTCGTTGACCAGCAGGGTCGTGATGATCTCGCGGCTCAGCGGGTGGCTGTCGATGTGCTCGGGGAACCGCTCGCCCAGCGCGGCCGGGAAGTACGCGTGCAGCAGCTTGCGCAGGTAGGCGTCATCGGGCAGCTCGGTGTGCAGCAGCTCGTCGGCGACGGTGATCTTCGTGTAGGCGAGGAGGACGGCCGTCTCGGGGCCGGTGAGGCCCTGCCCGGTGTTGAGACGCTCGCGGACCTGCCGGTCGGTGGGCAGGAATTCGAGCGCCCGGTCGAGGTGGCCCTCCCTGACCAGGTGGCGCATGAAGCGCTGCTGGGCGTGGAGCATGTCCGGGGACTGGGCGAGGGCGTTGGCGATCGCCGTGTTCTGTGCGTAGTTGTTGCGCAGGACGAGATGGCCGACCTCGTCGGTCATCTCGGCGAGCAGCTTGTTGCGCTGCTTGACCGTCATGTCGCCGTCGGTGACCAGGCCGTTGAGCAGGATCTTGATGTTCACCTCGTGGTCGGAGGTGTCCACGCCCGCGCTGTTGTCGATGGCGTCGGTGTTGACCCGCCCGCCGGTCTGCGCGAACTCGATCCGGCCCAGCTGGGTCAGGCCGAGGTTGCCGCCCTCGCCGACGACCTGGACCCTGAGGTCCCGCCCGTCGACCCGGATGGCGTCGTTGGCCTTGTCGCCGACGTCGGCGTGCGACTCGGTCGACGCCTTCACGTACGTGCCGATGCCGCCGTTCCACAGCAGGTCGACCGGCGCCTTGAGGATCGCCTTCATCAGGTCGGCCGGGGTCATCTTGGCGACCTTGTCCTCGATGCCGAGGACGTCCCGGATGTGGCCGTTGATCGGGATCGCCTTGGCGGTGCGCGGGAAGACGCCGCCGCCGGTGGAGATCAGATCGGTGTCGTAGTCGGCCCAGCTGGAGCGGGGCAGCTCGAAGACCCGGCGGCGCTCGGCGTAGGAGGTGGCCGCGTCGGGGCTGGGGTCGATGAAGATGTGGCGGTGGTCGAAGGCGGCGACGAGCCGGATGTGCTCGCTGAGCAGCATGCCGTTGCCGAACACGTCACCGGACATGTCACCGATGCCGACGACGGTGAAGTCCTCGGACTGCGTGTCGACGCCCACGTCCCGGAAGTGCCGCTTGACCGACTCCCAGGCTCCGCGGGCGGTGATGCCCATGCCCTTGTGGTCGTAGCCGGCCGAGCCGCCGGAGGCGAAGGCGTCCCCGAGCCAGAAGTTGTAGCTCTCGGCGACCTGGTTGGCGATGTCGGAGAAGGTCGCCGTGCCCTTGTCGGCGGCCACGACGAGATACGTGTCGTCCTCGTCGTGCCGGACGACGTCCGAGGGCGGTACGACCTCGCCCGCGACCATGTTGTCGGTGATGTCGAGCAGCGCGGAGATGAAGGTCTTGTAGCTCCGGATGCCCTCGGCGAGCCACGCGTCCCGGTCCACCGACGGGTCCGGGAGCTGCTTGGCGACGAAGCCGCCCTTGGCGCCGACGGGCACGATGACGGTGTTCTTGACCATCTGCGCCTTGACCAGGCCCAGGATCTCGGTACGGAAGTCCTCGCGCCGGTCCGACCAGCGCAGCCCGCCGCGGGCGACCTTGCCGAACCTGAGGTGCACGCCCTCGACGCGCGGCGAGTACACCCAGATCTCGTACGCCGGACGCGGCGCCGGGAGGTCGGGGATGGCCTGCGGGTCGAACTTCATGGAGACGTAGTCGTGCGGCCTGCCGCCGGCCGCCTCCTGGAAGAAGTTCGTGCGCAGCGTCGCCTTGATCACGGTCAGGAACGACCGCAGGATCCGGTCCTCGTCGAGGCTCGCCACCTGGTCGAGCGCCGCGTCGACCTCTTCGAGGAGCGCGTCGACGATCTCCCGGCCGGCCCGCTGCCGGTCCGGCGACATCCGGGCCTCGAACAGCGACACGAGCAACCGGGTGGTGTGGACGTTGTTGCGGAGGGTGTCCTCCATGTAGTCCTGGCTGAACGTGGACCCGGCCTGCCGCAGGTACTTGGCGTACGCGCGCAGCACCATGGCCTGCCGCCAGGTCAGGCCCGCGCTCAGCACGAGCGCGTTGAACCCGTCGTTCTCGGCCTGCCCGGTCCAGGTGGCGGCGAAGGCCTCCTGCACCCGCTCCCGGGCGTCGTCCCCGGCGTAGTCCACGCTGCCGGACTGCGGCCTCGGCATCCGCAGTCCGAAGTCGTAGATCCACGCGGTCGTCCGGTCCGCGCAGCGCAGCTCGTACGGCCGCTCGTCGATGACCTCGACGCCGATGCGGTTGAGGACGGGCAGCACCGCGGAGAGCGAGACCGAGCCGCCCTTGCGGTAGATCTTGAACCGGCGCTCGTCGGGCGCGGCGCCCACCGGCTCGTACAGGCTCAGCTCGAAGTCCTCGTCCTGGTCGAGCGCTTCGAGGCGGACGAGGTCCGCGACGGCCGAGCGGGGGTTGTGGTCGGCCTTGTACCCCTCGGGGATCGCGTTGCCGTACTTGCGCAGCATCTCGGCGGCGCGCTCCTCGCCGACCTCGGCGTTGAGCGCCTCGGCGAACCCGTCCGACCAGGACCGGGCGGCCTCGACGAGCTTGGCCTCCAGGCGTTCCTTGTCGGCGTCGCTGAGGTGCGGCAGTTCGGTGCCGGGCTGGACGCGGACCACGAAGTGCAGCCGGGAGAGGATCGACTCGGTGTTCCAGGCGGTGAAGTCGACGCTGATGCCGTCCAGTTCCTCCTTCAGGATGTCGATGATCCTGAGGCGTACGCCGGTGGTGTAGCGGTCGCGCGGGAGGTAGACGAGGGCGGAGTAGTAGCGCCCGTACTCGTCCTGGCGCAGGTACAGCCGCAGCCGCCGGCGCTCCTGGAGGTAGAGCACGGAGGTGACGATGGACCGCAGCTCGTCGGCCGAGGTCTGGAACAGTTCGTCGCGCGGGTAGGTCTCCAGGATCTGGAGGAGGTCGCGCCCGTCGTGGCTGTTGGGCGAGAATCCGGCGCCCCGCAGGACGTCCTCGACCTTGCGGCGGACGACGGGAACCCGGCGCACGGACTCGGTGTAGGCGGCGGAGGAGAACAGTCCGAGGAAGCGCCGCTCACCGATCACGTTCCCCTCGGCGTCGAACTTCTTCACGCCCACGTAGTCGAGATAGGACGGCCGGTGGACGGTGGCGCGGCTGTTGGCCTTCGTCAGGACGAGGATCTTGTGCTCACGGGCCTTGGCGCGGGCGTCGGCGGGCAGCCGCTCGAAGGAGGAGCTGACGGGGTGCTGGTCCTGCCCGGCGTGGTGCGGGTCGGAGCGCAGGATGCCGAGCCCGGTGCCGGCGACGGCGGCGAGGGAGTCGTCCTCGCGCAGCTCGTACTCCCGGAAGCCCAGGAAGGTGAAGTGGTCGTCGGCGAGCCAGCGCAGCAGCTCGCGGGCCTCCTCCACCTCCTCTCCGCGCAGGTCGTCGGCGGTGTGCTCGGCGGGCAGCCCGTCGGCGATCCGGACCGCCGCGTCCCGCATCTTCTCCCAGTCCTCGACGGCCTCGCGGACGTCGGACAGGACGCGCAGCAGGTCGTTGTTGATCTGCTTGAGGTCCGCCCGGTCGGTCTCGCGGTCGATCTCGACGTGGATCCAGGACTCGATGTGCGCGTCGTGCGGCAGCGCCTCACCGGCGGCCACGGCCGCGGCCGCCGCGGCGACGGCGGCCGGCTCGATGATCAGCTCGACGAGCTTGCCGGTGACGTCCCGTCGTACGACGACCTGGGGGTGGATGACGACATGGATGCCGCGCCCCTGCCGTGACAGCTCGTTGGTCACGGAGTCGACGAGGAAGGGCATGTCGTCGGTGACGACCTCGACGACGGAGTGGCTGCAGGTCCAGCCGTTCTCCTCGACGGTCGGGGTGTGCACCCGTACGTTGGCCGTGCCCTGGGGGCGGTTCTCGGCCAGCCGGTAGTGGGAGTGGGCGGCTCCGAAGACGTCGACCGGGTCACGGCCGCTCAGGTCCTCCGGGGCGGTGTGCAGGTAGTAGCGCTGGAGGAACGCGAGCACGGTGTCGTGGTCCGGGATGTCGGACGTGCTCTCGCTCGTCTTCCCAGTCGGTAGATACCCCCCGACCGGGCTGTTCTCAGCTACCCGGGCGGCCCGTTCGAGCAGCTCGGCCTTGGCTTCGTCCAGCTTGGTCTGCATTGTCCTCTGGCTCCTGTCGCGCGCCGTTGCGTGACGTAGAAGGAAGTACGAACTCGTGCCCTCCGACGCGCCACCACGACACGGGGTGTCCGGTCTGCTTCGACGCTATGCCGCAGGGTGAGACGAGCGGGGGGTAATCAGCCATTCTCGGTACCCGACAGGGATGTGACGCTGCTCTCGGCATCGCGCCGTCCGTGGGTGTACCCAGCGTCCCGGGAGCCCTGGTGGCTCCCTCCCGCCCGCGAGGACCAGCGACCGCCGCCCGGACACGGATGTCGTCCGTGCTCACCGGGCGCAGGGCAGGGACGACGAGGTCCCCGCGAACTATCGCGCTGATCACGCCACAAGGCTATCCCTCCGGACGGGGGGCACGTCATGAGCCGTATGTGTACAAAACAGGGGGTCGAACTTTGACGTTCTGCACAGTACCCATCGCGCACTTTTGAGCTTACCTCCGCGCAACCGAGCTTATACGCGCTTTCGTCGCGCCCGGAATCCGCACACCCCCTTGGCAGATCCTCACCCCGGATGCACGTTGCCCAGGAGGCCATAGCCTGACGAAGAAGCCCTGCGGCACCGAGGGGAGCCCACCATGACGGCCAAGATCCTGATCGTGACCGGCGACGCGGCGGAGTCGCTGGAGGTCCTGTACCCCTACCAACGCCTCCGCGAGGAGGGGTACGAGGTCCACATCGCGGCCCCCAGCCGCAAGAAGCTCCGGTTCGTCGTCCACGACTTCGAGGCGGGATACGACACCTACACCGAGAAGCCCGGCTACTCCTGGCCCGCCGACCTGGCCTTCTCCGAGGTCGACCCCGGTCAGTACGTCGCCGTCGTCGTCCCCGGCGGGCGGGCCCCCGAGTACCTCCGCAACGATCCCGAGCTGCGCAAGATCCTCAAGTCCTTCTTCGACACCGACAAGCCGGTCGCCCAGATCTGCCACGGCCCGCTGCTCACCGCCGCCGTGGACGCCCTGAGCGGCCGCCGCGTCACCGCCTACCCGGCGCTCGAACTCGACATGCAGGCCGCCGGCGCCACCTTCCAGGACGCCGAGACCGTCGTCGACGGCACCCTGGTCTCCGCCCGCGCCTGGCCGGACCACTCCAGCTGGATGCGGGAGTTCCTGACCGTGCTGCGGGCGAAGGCGCCGGTGACGTGAGAGGACGGGGCCGGGTACGCGGTGCCGAGCCGAAAGGGCTGGGCAGGAGGTGCCGAGCCGATCGCTACGCGGCCAGCCGCCCGGCCTCCTCGACGGCCTCCTCCAGGGTGTCCACGACGGGCACCCCGACCCACTCCAGGCTGGCCCTGCTGTGGGAACCCCCGGTGTAGAGCACCGCCTGCGCACCCACGTGCCGGGCGGCGACGGCGTCGTCGGCGGCGTCCCCGATCACGACGGTCCGTCTCGGCTCCACGCCCACGAGCCGGCGCAGGTGGCGCACCATGTGCTCGGCCTTGCTGCCTCCGGAGGGTCCGGTGCGCCCGTCGACCCGGACGAAGTGCGGCTCGATCCCGAAGCCCCGGACCAGCGGGACCAGTTCCTCGTGCACGTACATGCTGAGGATCGACTGGCTGCGGCCCGCCGAGAGCCACTCCGTGAGCAGTCCCGGCACCCCCTCGGTCAGCCCGCAGGCGACCCGGTGCTCCGCGTAGTACCGGTGGAAGACCACGTCCATGGCCTCCCACTCCTCGTCCGAGGGCAGCCGCCCGATCAGCCGCTCGTAGAACTTCGGCACCGGCACGCAGTACAGCTCCCTGTACCGCTCCAGCGTGATCGGCTCGATCCCCAACTCCGCGAACGCCGCGTTGGTCGCCCCGATGATCGCCTCGTTGTCGTTCAACAAGGTCCCGTTCCAGTCCCAGACGATGTGCGCCCCGACTCCGTTCATCCCCATATCCAAAAACTACCCTTCACCGCCGACAACGCATTCCCACCACCCACACCCACAAGGACCGCCGCCGGCCGTGCGCGACACAGCCACGCCGCCGTCGGCCCGACCGCGACGCCACCACACCCCGGGCGATCGCGCTCGGCGCCACCGCCGCCCGCCTGCCCACAGCCACGCCCCGCTCGACGGCCGACCCGCCGGACGCCGCCGCCCTTGCTGCCGCGCTCGGTGCCACTGTCGCCTACCCGCGCACAGCCACGCGCCCTCGGCGCCGGTCCCCTGGCCGCCCCCGCCTCCTCCACACGCTCCGCAGGCGATCGTGCCGCCAGGGGCGGCACGGGTGGGCGTAGCGGCACCCGGCAAGCGCCGGTCAGCGAACCGCCCCCGCCCGGCCACGGCGAAGGCACCGCACTCCCACCGACGCACAGGGCCACTGCGGCGGCGGGATCAGCTCCCCAGCCCCACGAGGTTCGGAATCTCCTGCGTCGCGTACCAGAGCAGCTCGTGATCGTCCGCCCCGTCCACGATGAACTGCGCGTCGTCGTCCCCCTGATCCGCCGCCCCCAACGCGTCCGCGGCCTCCCCGACCTCCTCCTCGGCCTCGGCCGAGTCGACGTGCACGGCCGCGGCCTTGCTCAACGGCACGGGCCCGGCCACCCGCACCTCCCCGAGCGCCACCGGGTCGAGCCCCCGGTCGGGGTCGGCCACCGCGTCCCGGTCGGCCACGTCCACCGCGACGACGACCCGCCGCCGCGCGGCCCCCGGATCCACGGCCACCAGCCGCAGCGACGCGAGCGCCGCCCGGTTCAGCGCCGCGTACTCCAGCTCCTCGATGTCGTCGGAGAGATACCACTCCCGCAGAGCCGGGGTGACGGCATACGCGACGAACGCCCCCTCCCCCAGCTCACCCGTCTTGTACGCCTCGGCGAGCCCGGGAAGGGTCAGGGGGACGTAGACGCGCATGGCTGGCCGCTTTCGTAGTCGTGGTCTCGGAGCGCCCCGGAGCGTTTCGGCGGTTCGTTCCGACGGTCCGTTCGCGCGACGCGTCCCGGTCGCCGCCGAGGCCCCGCGAAGCCTCCGGAGGGCCTTCAGGATACGTGCGGGCGTCCCCTTTCGAGCGCCCGCCCAGCCCTGCGGACGCGTCCACCCGGGGCCCGCCGCCTCACCCGGTGCGCCCCTGCCCCGCCGGGCCCGAACCCCCTCCCCGTCACCCTGATAGGTGAACATTCCCGGGCCCTCGCCGACAGTCCACGCTTCCTTGCCACGGCCCCCTCCGGCCTCGTACAAGATCCCCATCGCCAAGTTACCGACTGGTACCCGGCGGCCTCACCGACGAACGGGGATTTCCGATGAACAAGGTCATGACCAGGACCAAGCGCACCCCCGGCACCCGCCCGCCCGTCCGCCACGACACCCGCCGCCCGGGTCGCACCCCGGCTCGCACGACCCCGGGAGACGGCCGCCCGTCGGCGCCCCGCTCAGCGGCACCCGCGATCCCGCATCCGGCCCGCACGGCCCCCTCGGAGGCCCTCGCCGGACCCGTCCACCCCCACCCGCGCCCCACCGACCGCTTCGCCGACCTCCTCCTCGCCGTACTGAGCGGCCGCCGCCCGGTCCACAGCATGCTGCGCCACACCGCGGGACGGGCCTACGACGAACTGGCCTGGCTGGCCGAGCACGGCACCCTGCGCGTCCCCCACGGCGCCCACCCCGTCGTCCGCGACATCGGCTACTACGTGGCCGGCCCGGGCGCCCTGGAGGTCTTCGCCCGGATCGGCGCGGGGGACCGTCTGCGCGCCATGGCCTTCCGTCTGGAACACGGCCCCGACCACCGCTGGCGCTGCACGGCGGTGGAACTCGGCGGCCCGAGGCTCCCCCACCCGGACGACGAGGACTGAAGGACTGAACACCGGCCACGACACCCGGCGGCGGCGCCCCGGACGGTGGCGCCCCCGGCGGCGGCGCCCCCGGACGGAGGCCGCCACGCACGAAGGGCCGGGCACCCGAAGATGCCCGGCCCTCACAGACTCACAGCCCCGACGGCCCACGTCCCACCGCGCGCCCAGCGCGGCGGTGTCGGGGCGCGCCCCCTACTTCTTGCGGCGGCGGCTGGTCCTGCCCTGCTGCTTGCGGCGCTCCGCGCGGGTGAGACCGTCCGCCTCGGAGCGGATGGGCTCGTCCTCGGGGAGGTCGCCCTCCACGATGCCGCCCTCGCCGTCGACGGTGGGCGCGGAGAAGTGCAGACGGTCACGGCGCTGCGGGGCCTCCAGCCCCTTGGCGCGGATCTCCGGCCGGGACGCACCCGCCTGGGCCGGCACGGCGTCGCTCTTGTCCAGGGACGGCTTGGAGTCCTCGACCGGGACCTCCTCGACCTGCTGTTCGACCTGGACCTCCAGGTTGAACAGGTAGCCGACGGACTCCTCCTTGATGCCCTCCATCATGGCGGTGAACATGTCGAAGCCCTCGCGCTGGTACTCGACCAGCGGGTCCTTCTGCGCCATCGCGCGCAGGCCGATGCCCTCCTGGAGGTAGTCCATCTCGTAGAGGTGCTCGCGCCACTTGCGGTCCAGCACCGACAGAACCACCCGGCGCTCCAGCTCACGCATGATCTCGGAGCCGAGCTGCTCCTCGCGCGCCCGGTACTGCTCGGTGATGTCGTCCTTGATCGACTCACCGATGAACTCGGCGGTCAGCCCGGCCCGGTCCCCGGCGGCCTCCTCCAGCTCCTCGACGGTGACCTTCACCGGGTAGAGCTGCTTGAAGGCGCCCCACAGCCGGTCGAGGTCCCACTCCTCGGCGAAGCCCTCGGCGGTCTCGGCGGTGATGTACGCGTCGATGGTGTCGTCCATGAAGTGCTGGATCTGCTCCTGCAGGTCCTCGCCCTCCAGGACGCGGCGCCGCTCGCCGTAGATGACCTCGCGCTGCCGGTTGAGGACCTCGTCGTACTTGAGGACGTTCTTCCGGGTCTCGAAGTTCTGCTGCTCGACCTGCGACTGGGCGGAGGCGATCGCGCGGGTGACCATCTTGTTCTCGATCGGGACGTCGTCCGGCACGTTCGCCATGGACATCACGCGCTCGACCATCTGGGCCTTGAAGAGTCTCATCAGGTCGTCGCCCAGCGACAGGTAGAACCGGGACTCGCCGGGGTCGCCCTGACGGCCGGAACGACCGCGCAGCTGGTTGTCGATACGCCGGGACTCGTGCCGCTCGGTGCCGAGGACGTAGAGCCCGCCGAGGTCCTTGACCTCCTGGAACTCCGTCTTGACCGCTTCCTCGGCCTTGGCCAGGGCCTCGGGCAGGGCGTGCGCCCACTCCTCGATGTGCTCCTCGGGGTCGAGGCCGCGCTGGCGCAGCTCCGCCTCGGCGAGGTCGTCGGGGTTGCCGCCGAGCTTGATGTCCGTACCACGGCCGGCCATGTTCGTGGCCACGGTGACGGCGCCCTTGCGGCCGGCCTGGGCGACGATCGTCGCCTCCCGGTCGTGCTGCTTGGCGTTGAGCACCTCGTGCTGGACGCCGCGCTTGCTCAGCTGCTGCGACAGGTACTCGGACTTCTCGACCGACGTCGTACCGACGAGGATCGGCTGGCCCTTCTCGTGCTTCTCGACGATGTCGTCGACCACCGCCTCGAACTTCGCGACCTCGGTGCGGTAGATCAGGTCGGACTGGTCCTTGCGGACCATCGGCCGGTTGGTCGGGATCGGGACGACACCGAGCTTGTAGATCTGGTGGAACTCGGCGGCCTCGGTCATCGCCGTACCGGTCATGCCGCAGAGGCCGGGCCGCTCCTTGCCGTTGTGGTCGTGGCGCTTGTAGAGGCGGAAGAAGTTCTGCAGGGTGATCGTGGCGAGCGTCTGGTTCTCGTCCTTGATGTCCACCCCTTCCTTCGCCTCGATCGCCTGGTGCATGCCCTCGTTGTAACGGCGGCCGGCGAGGATACGGCCGGTGTGCTCGTCGACGATCATGACTTCGCCGTCCATGACGACGTAGTCCTTGTCCTTCTTGAAGAGCTCCTTGGCCTTGATGGCGTTGTTCAGGTAGCCCACCAGAGGGGTGTTCACCGACTCGTAGAGGTTGTCGATGCCCAGCCAGTCCTCGACCTTGGAGACGCCGGACTCGTGGATGGCGACCGTGCGCTTCTTCTCGTCGACCTCGTAGTCGCCGGTCTCCTCGATGCCCTTGAGGGGCTGGCCGGGCTCGCCCTTCTTCAGGCGCGTGACCAGCTTGGCGAAGTCGCCGTACCACTTGGTGGCCTGGTCGGCCGGGCCGGAGATGATCAGCGGCGTACGGGCCTCGTCGACGAGGATGGAGTCGACCTCGTCGACGATCGCGAAGTTGTGGCCGCGCTGGACGAGCTCGTCCTTGGACCACGCCATGTTGTCGCGGAGGTAGTCGAAGCCGAACTCGTTGTTCGTGCCGTAGGTGATGTCGCACGCGTACTGCGCGCGGCGCTGGGCCGGCGTCATGTTGGCGAGGATGCAGCCGACGCTCAGGCCCAGGAACTTGTGGACGCGGCCCATCATCTCGGAGTCGCGCTCGGCCAGGTAGTCGTTGACCGTGATCAGGTGGACGCCCTCACCGGACAGCGCGTTCAGATACGCGGGCAGCGTGCCGACGAGGGTCTTGCCCTCGCCGGTCTTCATCTCGGCGACATAGCCGAGGTGGAGGGCGGCGCCGCCCATGATCTGCACGTCGTAGTGACGCTGGCCGAGGGCGCGCTTGGCGCCCTCGCGGACAGTGGCGAACGCCTCGGGGAGCAGGTCGTCGAGGGTCTCACCGTCGGCGTACCGCTGCTTGTACTCCTCGGTGAGGGCGCGCAGATCGGCGTCGGAGAGGTCGACGAAGTCCTCTTCGATGGAGTTGACCTGGTCCGCGATGCGGTGCAGCTTGCGCAGGATTTTGCCTTCGCCTGCACGCATGATCTTCGAGAGGACGGACACGGGGGTTTGTCTCCTTGCCGGTCGGGCCTGGGGAGGGTCGGTTTCAATGACAGTTGACAGTCTTGAATCACAGCTTGAGCAACGGCCATCGTAAGCGAGGACCCCGGTGTGCCGGGAGGTCTGGCGGTGACAGCTCACCAGGACAACGGGCAGGCGACACCGATGGTGCCGCGTTCCGCCCACGAAATGCGCGAATCGTGACCGCCTCCTCACGCACCGCACCGCACCGCCGCGCCGCCGCGTCGCCGCGCCGCCCGGGGAACGCTCCCTGCGGGATGGCCGCGAACAGGATGGCGCCCCCGCGTTCCACCGACCAGAATCGCCCGATGGAACCCGTCACCCTGACCACCGAGCGCCTGGTGCTGCGCACCGTGGACCGGCGCGACACCGCCACGGTGTACGCGGCCGCGCAGGACCCGGACATCCAGCGCTGGACCACGATCCCCTCGCCGTACTCGCGTGAGCACGCGGAGGGTTTCGTCGAGCGGGCCGTTCCCGAAGGCTGGGCCACCGCCTCGATGTTCACCTTCGGCCTCTTCCTGCCCACCGGGGAGCTGGCGGGGATGCTCGGCATCACCATGCGCTCCCCGGGCACCGGCGAGATCGGCTTCTGGGCGACCAGGGAGCACCGCCGCAACGGCTATGTCACCGAGGCCACCCGCGCCGCCGCCCACTGGTCCTTCACCACGCTCGCCCTCGACCGCCTCGAATGGCGCGCCGAAGTGGGCAACGCCGCCTCCCGCGCGGTGGCCGAACACACCGGCTTCACCTTCGAGGGCACCCTCAGGGCCGGCCTCGACAACAACGGGGTCCGCCGCGACTGCTGGATGGCCTCCCTGCTCCCCTCGGACCTGGGCCTGCCCTCGACGACGCCGTACGTACCGGCACCGTCCTGACCCCGCCGCCCCGCCGCCCGCCGGGGTGCCGGGGCGGGTGCCGGAGCGGGTGCCGGGGCGGGCCATAGCGGGTGCCGGGCGTCCCGTATCCCCAGCTCAGCCCCGCCTGTCAGTCCCCTCCCCTACCCTGCGGAGCATGACCTCCCTCCCGCGCCCCGCCACAGAACTCACCGCAGACGAGGCCCGCAGAATCGCCCTCCGGGCGCAGGGCTTCCTCGGCGCCCCGGACCGCAGATCCGGCGTCCGCGGCGTGCTGCGACACCTGGGCGCGGTCCAGCTCGACACCATCTCGGTCCTCGCCCGCTCCCACGAACTCATCCCGTACGCCCGTCTCGGCGCCGTGGGCCGCACCACGGTCGACCGCGCCTACTGGACGGACACGCACGCCTTCGAGTACTGGTCCCATGCCGCCTGCATCCTCCCCATCGAGGAGTGGCCCCATTTCGCGTTCCGCCGCCGCGCCTACCGCGCCCGCCCCCAGTGGGGCCACCAACTCCCGGACGGCGCCTACGAGCGCGTCATCAAACAGCTGCGCGACGAGGGCCCTCTCACGGCCACGGAGCTGGGCGGCGCGAAGCGCACCAGCGAGTGGTGGGACTGGTCCGGCGAGAAGGTCGCCGTCGAACGCGCCCTGATGTACGGCGAGGTGGTCTGCGTGGAGCGCCGCGGCTGGAAGCGGGTGTACGACCTCGCCGAGCGCGCCGTTCCGAAGACCCTGCTGCACGACGAGCTGGACGACACGGAGTGCGTACGCCGCCTGGTCCGTCTGGCCGGTGAGGCCCTCGGCGTCGGCACCCGCGCGGACATCGCCGACTACCACCGCCTCAAGGGCGAGCAGTTCGACGCGGTGGTCGCCGACTCGGGCCTGGTCCCGGTGGCGGTGGAGGGCTGGGCCAAGCCGGCCTGGGCCGACCCGGCGGCGCTGGCGACACCCCCGCGCGGCCGCCACCGCACCACGCTCCTGTCCCCGTTCGACTCCCTGATCTGGGAGCGGGCCCGCACGGAGCGCATCTTCGGCTTCACCCACCGCCTGGAGGCCTACGTCCCCAAACAGAAGCGCGTCCACGGCTACTTCGCGATGCCGGTCCTCGCCGGGGGCCGGCTCGTCGGCCGCGTCGACCCCGCCCGCGACGGCCGCACCCTGGTCGCCAAACAGGTCACCCTCGACGGGCCGAAGGCGGTCCCGGCCGTGGCCCAGGCCCTTCTGGAAGCGGCGACCTGGGTGGACTGCACGGACGTGCGCGTGGAGCGGGTGGACGCTCCCGAGCTGCGCGAGCCTCTGACGCGGGAACTGGTGCGCGCGCTTTCCTGATCCTCAGCATTCTCGGCATCCTCAGCGGATTTCGAGAATCTTCTCCCGCATCGCGTAGACCACGGCCTCCATCCTGGAGTGCAGCTGCAGCTTCTCCAGGATGTTGCGCACATGGTTCTTCACGGTGTTCTCGGAGATGAACAGCTCCTTGGCGATGTCCCGGTTGTTCATTCCGGTCGCCACGAGCTTGAGCACTTCCAGTTCCCGGTCCGTCAGCCGCGGCGCCGGCACGAGACGCCGCTCGTCCGTCCGCTGGATCATGGACTTGAACTCGGTGAGCAGCTTCGACGCCATCGAGGGGCTGATCTGCGACTGTCCGTCGGCGACGGCGCGAATGGCCGTGGCCACCTCGTCCGTGGAGATCTCCTTGAGGAGATAGCCGGTCGCCCCCGCCTTGATCGCGTCGTAGAGGTCGGCCTCCTCGTCACTGATCGTCAGCATGATGATCTTCGCGCTGGGGGCCACCTCCTTGATGGAGGTGCACGCCTCGATACCGCCGCGTTTGGGCATCCGTACGTCCATCAGCACGATGTCCGGCAGCAGGTCCGCGGCCTTGTCGACCGCCTCCGCCCCGTCACCGGCCTCGCCGACGACCTGGATGTCCTCCTCGGCGGCGAGCACGATCTCCAGGCCGCGGCGGAAAAGCGCGTGGTCGTCGACGACGAGGACCCGGATCGGCTCCTTGCGCGAGGAGCCCGAGGAGGAGTCCGTGCCGGCGGAGCCGTCGTCGGCATCCTCGTCACGCATCGGTCCGAAACTGCTGTCCGCCATCGTTCCTCCCCCTGAAGGCCGTGGCCTGTGTTTCTGTGCCATTGCCAACCCAAGGCAACGGCCCCCCGGTTGGGGCCGGTTCGGCCATGATTTCATGCCCGGCCCGCCCTGCGGTGACAGAGCGGGCCGCAAGGGGTCGCACACCGGTGCCCCTGGGGGCGCAGAAGCGCTCCAGGGGCACCGGTCGGCTGTCACCCGGCGCGCTCAGCCGCCGAGCGCGCCGCCCGGGGCGTCCGCGTGCCCCTGGGCGACCATCGGGTCCGTGCTGAGGTGGATGACGCCGTAGTCGTAGGCGTGCCGCCGGTAGACGACACTCGGTTCCTTGGTCTCGGAGTCGACGAAGAGGTAGAAGTCGTGCCCGACCAGTTCCATCTCGTAGAGAGCCTGGTCGAGGGTCATCGGGGATGCCACGTGGGTCTTCTCGCGGACGATGAGGGGACCTTCACCCTTCACCTCCAGCGAACCGATCTTCTTGGTGGGCACGCCGTCCGTCTTCTCCTCGTCGGCGACGTATCCATTGCCGTTGAGGGTGGCCACGCCGGGGACGTGGTCGGCGACCTCCGCGGCAGTGAGCCTGCGCGCGCCACGGCGCGTGTAACGCTTGTCGTGCTGCTTGCGCAGCCGGGCCTCCAGCTTGTCCGCCGCCAGGTCGAGCGCCGCATACGGATCGCTTGCCGCTGCCTCGGCCCGGATCACCGGCCCGCGGGAGTGGAGCGTGATCTCCACCCGGTCACTGCGGTCGGCCTGTCGGGGGTTGGGCTCCTTGGACACCTCGACGTCGAGGCTGATCACCTTGCCGTCGAGCTTCTGGATCTTCTCCAGCTTCAGCTTCTCGGCCACGTGCTTGCGGAACCGCTCGGGCACCTCGGTCTTGCGGCCCTTGACGACGATGTCCACGCAGAACTCCGTTCCCGGATCGCTCCGCTCCACTGGCGGAGCATCTCCCTTGTGCACCAGGTTCCGGTGGCTCCCGGAACCGCGGACTCGGTGACTTCCACCTCCTCCTCCCCCGTGGACAAGATCTCCACCCACCACCGCGGGGTGATTCGGAAAAGCCGCAGCGCAGCATTCGGATATGTGGTGAACGGCCGGGGCCATTCCCTCACAACCGAACATATCTCGCCCGGCCGGATGTCGTCACCCTCTACTGGGGCGTACCTCCGTTCAGGTGAAATGGCCCTTTCATTACCTGCAACGATGCAAGTTCTCTGTCAGTTCCGGTTTATTTCGAAGGAGTCGGGTGGCGCGGCGACCACCGCCGCGCCGATGCCGTCTCCGGCACCGTCCGCACCCGTCATTCCCGTCACCCCCCGTGTTCGCACCGCCCCTTCCGGCTTCCCTTCCGCAACGCGTTCACCCGTCCGGGCCGCATGCCCGCCCCGGGCCGCCCGAACCGCCCGGGCCGCCTCCGCGAGCGAGGCACCCGTCGTCATCAGGTCGTCCACGAGCACGATCACGCCCCCGTCCAGCAGTGGGGTACCCCCGGCGGCCACCTCCAGTGCACCCGCGAGATTCTCCAGCCGCTGCCGGGAGTCCAGCCCCGCCTGGTCGGCCACGGCCCGGCGCTGGCGCAGCACCCCGGCGACCCGGGCCGGTGTCCCGGTGCGCCGCAGCTCCCCGGCGGCCGCGAGCGCGATCCGCCGCGCCGGGTCGTGCCCCCGCGCCCGCACCGCCCGCCGCGCGGACGGCACCGGGACCAGCAGCACCGGCCCGTCACCACCCGCTCCACCCGCCCGTACGGCCCCTGCCAGAGCCGTGCCGAGCGGTCCTGCGAGCGCCAGCGCACCCCGTTCCTTGTGCGCGATCAGCGCGGCCCGCACCGCGTCCTCGTACGGCGCCGCCGCGTGCACCACGGGCAGCCCTGACGGCTCCGGCACCGGTCGCACCCGGCACGGCGCGGCTCCGGTCAGAGCCGCGCGGCACTCCGGGCAGAGCACCGCGCGAAGCCTCCCGCACCCTCCGCACTCGGCCGGCAGCATCAGATCCGTGAGGTCCCGCCACCACCCCCGCATGCCCACCACTGTGCCGACGCACACGAAAACCTGCCACCCCTGTGGACAACCGCCTGTGGACAACTCACCGCAACCACAAAGGGGTTGTCACCCACACGAATGACGAGCGCCCGAAGAGAACGAGGGCGAGGGGCGCGCAACCGACCGGCCGGGTAACCGAGGGACCTCGGCACCGAGGGCGGAGGGCGGAGCGCGGAGCGCGGAGGCGCAACGGGTCGAAGGCGCTGAAGGAGCGGGCCGAGGGCCCGCGGCACCACCCGGCGCCCCCGCCCCCGTCCCCGCCCGCACCCCGACGTCACCCCGGATAGACCGGCGCCGACCCTTCCTTGACGACCGTCTGCCACTGCTCCCCCGGGGACAGCCGGACGATCCCGTCGGCCGAGTGCGCGACCAGCGGCTGGCTCTCGTCCTCGGACGCGGCGATCTCCTCCACACCCGTGAGCGCGGAGGGCCCGGAACCCGGTGTCGGGGAGCCGTCGACCCGGACGTACCGCATCTGCTGCACGCCGCCGCGCTCGCGCCCCACGACCACGAGTTGGCTGTCGCCCGCCCACGACATGGCGGTGACGTCCTCCAGGTCCGGTGTCACGGACCGCAGTTCGACGATCGAGACGGTGGTGCTCTCCGCGTCCGCGTCCCGCTCGATGCGCCCGATGTACAGCGCCCGCTTGCCCTCGCTCCTCAGGATCAGCGCCACCCGCACCCCGTCGGCGGCCACCCGGACCGCCTCGATCCGCCCGTCGAGGTTGGGGGTCCTGACCTCCAGCGGCTCACCCATGCCGTCCGCCAGGACGAGCAGCCGGGGGTTCTCGGGGTCGCGGTCCGCCACCCACAGATCGCCCCGCCCGTCCCAACTGGGCGTCGTCAGCCGGTCCTTCGCGGTGGCACCGGCGCTGCTCAGCACCGGATCTCCGATCGAGGAACCCGCCGTCAGCGGCGCCACGTACAGCTCGCTCCCGTCGGCCGACACACCGGCCGCCCGCTCCTCGTCACGCGAGACGGCGGCGGACCGCAACTGCTTCTCGCCGTCACCGAGCGCGCCGGGAACGGCCGTCGGCGTGGTCACCGTGCCCCGCCCGGACAGCCGTACGAGCTTGTGGTCGCCGTCGATGAAGTACTCGAACTCCGCGGTCTTGCCGAAGTCGTGCGAGGCGACGACCTCGTCGGCCGCGCTCTCGCCGAGCACGCACAGCTGCGCGCCGGTCGACCCCTGCAGCTCCACCTCGTCCACACCCGTGGGCATGTAGTCCTGCAAGGTGAACAGGAGCTGGGCGGCCATCTCCTTGCACCGGCTCGCCGAGACGTGGTCGGCCTTCTTGTTCAGCGGCACGACCAGCCTGTTCTGGTCGTCGGGCGTCAGCGCCCTGGTGCCCTTCTTCAGGGCCGTACCGGACGGAAAGCTCGTCCTCGCGACCGGGTTGAGCCAGCTGGTGGGGCCCTGCAGCAGATCGCGGACCACCTGAGTCACCGGGTCGACCTGACTGCGCACATAGACCGGGTCGGCGACGGTCCCCGGCTCACCGGACTGCGCGGCGGAGGTGAAGTAGTACTTGTTGATGGACTTGTAGTTGCGTTCGAAGTCCGACCGCCCGAGCACCACACCCGACGGCAGCCGGTCGATGCGCCACTGCCCGGTGTCCTTCACCCGCGTGAGGTGCACCTGCCTGCGGTACTCGCCGCTGGTGGGCGTGTACGCGTGCTGCTCGTCGACCCGGGCGACCCGTTCGCCGGACAGCTCGTACCGGTACTCGTCGTCGTCGGGCCGCTCCCCCGTGCCCGGGGTGTAGGGGGTCGGGGCCTCGGCGAGGACCGTGGTCGACTCACCCGGATCCCAGTCCTTGGCCGCGTCACCGGTCAGGTACTTGCGTGCGGTCTCGTATCTGAGGTCGTCGCTGGTCAGAGCTTCTAGGAAGCCCTGCACGATCTCCTGCGGCTCGGCGTCCTCGGCGGGCGGCAGCGCGAAGACCCGCACCGGCGAGTCCGGCCTCGGGGTGGACTCGACATCACGCATGTCGCCGCTGTCCGGCATCGAGGCGCACCCCGCCAGCAGGACGGCACAGACGCCGACACTCCCGATCCGCACGGCCGCCCTCGTCGGACGCCTACGGCCGCCTTCCGCGCGGTCAGCGCCCACGGAATGCCTCCCCCTGGTCGTGCTGCCGCTCCGGATCACTCTCGGCCGGCCTCTCCTCGGCCCGTCCCGTACCGCCGTCGGACCGCCGCGGGGGCGGGGTCACAGGCGAGGCGGGGGGCGGGGTCGCGGACGGCGTCGCGGACGGTACGCCCGGCCGGGGCACCACGCGCGCGCCGTTGCCCGGCAGTGCCGTCGGATCCGCCGTGGGAGCCTGTCCGGCACCCGCCCGGGGCCCTATGGCCGTCCTCGCGGCCCCCGGCTCACCGGCCTGCACCGGCACCGTGGCGAGCTTGCCGCCGCCCCCGAGCGGCAGACCCGCGTCGTTGAGTCCACGGTGGCGCCGGGAGTCCTTCGGCTCCAGGGGTATCGGGGACCCGCGCAGCGGCTCGTCCGCCGTCCTCGGCAGGGTGAGCCGGAACTGCGAACCGCCGCCCGGCTCGCCCCACGCCTGCAGCCAGCCCCCGTGCAGCCGGGCGTCCTCCAGCGCGATGGACAGCCCCAGTCCCGTACCACCGGTGGTACGCGCGCGTGCCGGGTCCGCCCGCCAGAAACGGCTGAAGACCCGCGTCGCCTCTCCCGGCTTCAGTCCCACGCCGTGGTCGCGCACCGCGACCGCGACCGCGCCGCCCGCCGCCGCCAGCTTGACCACGACGTCCTTGCCCTCGCCGTGCTCCACGGCGTTGACCACGAGGTTGCGCAGCACCCGCTCCACCCGCCGGGCGTCGGCCTCGGCCACGACGGGCTGCTGGTCCCCCAGCACCCGTATCCGCGTCCCCTTGCGCTCCGCGAGCGGCTCCGCCCCGCTGACGACCTTCCGCACCACCTCGCGCAGGTCTATCGGCTCGGCCTCCAGAGCCGCCGCACCCGCGTCGAACCGGCTGATCTCCAGCAGGTCCGCGAGCAGCGACTCGAACCGGTCCAGCTGGTCGGCGAGCAGCTCGGCCGACCGCGCGGTGATCGGATCGAAGTCCACGCGCGCGTCATGGATGACGTCCGCCGCCATCCGGACGGTCGTCAGCGGCGTACGCAGCTCGTGCGACACGTCGGAGACGAACCGCCGCTGCATCCGTGACAGGTCCTCCAGCTGCTGGATCTTCAGCTGCAGGTTCTGCGCCATCTTGTTGAAGGCCTCGCCGAGCCGCGCGATGTCGTCCTCGCCACTGACCTTCATCCGTTCCTGCAGCCGTCCGGCGGACAGCCGCTCGGCGATCCCGGCCGCCATCCGCACGGGCGTGACGACCTGCCGCACCACGAGCCAGGCGATGGCCCCGAGCAGCACGACGACGAACAGCCCGGCCGTCGCGAGCGTCCCCTTGACCAGGCTCAGGGACTTCTCCTCCTGGGTGAGCGGGAAGAGGTAGTACAGCTGGTACGGCTCGCTGTTGGGGTCGCTGACCTGTTTGCCGATGATCAGCCCCGGCTCGGACTCCTGGCCGTTGTCGTAGTGGATCCGCGTGTAGCTCTGGACGGCGCTCGTGCCGTCGTCGACGCGCTCGCGCAGCTCCACGGGCACGCTGAGATCCCACTGCACGCCACCGGAAACACGCGGTCCGAGCCCGCCGGTCTCGCCGTCGGCGGAGGCGGGACTGAGCGTCACGACGTCGAACGCGCCCTGGCCACCGCTGGAGAGCGAATTCACCAGGGTCGTCATCCACTCGACGACGTTCTGCACCCGGTCGCCGTCCGGATCCGGGTTGTCGTTCCCGGCCGCGCTCGCCTCGCTGTCGGCCCGCTGCTCGGCGACCGTGAAGCCGCCGGCGGCCTGGCTCTGCGAGGCCTTGACCTTGGCGTCCAGCAGTCCGTTGCGGACCTGCCCGATGACGACGAAACCCAGCAGCGACACGACACTGAGCGACATCAGCAGCGTCGTCACGACGATCCTGAGCTGGATGTTGCGCCGCCACAGCCGCATCACGGGCAGCAACGGGCGGCGCACCCAGCGCATGAACAGCCTCAGGACGGGGCTGCCCTGGACTCCGCCCTGGAGCAATCCGCCCTCCAGCAGACGCCCCCAGCCGGAACCCGACGTCTTCCGGCCGACAGGCCGCTCCGCGCGGGTCCCCGGCTGGCCGGGCGCCGAAGCGGCACTGTCACCGGACATGTCAGCTGGGCCCTGCCTTGTATCCGACACCACGGACGGTCACCACGATCTCCGGCCGCTCCGGGTCCTTCTCGACCTTGGAACGCAGCCGCTGCACATGCACGTTCACCAGACGGGTGTCCGCCGCGTGGCGGTACCCCCAGACCTGCTCCAGCAGGACCTCCCGGGTGAACACCTGCCACGGCTTGCGCGCCAGCGCGACCAGCAGATCGAACTCCAGCGGCGTCAGCGCGATCGACTGCCCCTCACGCTTCACCGAGTGCCCGGCCACGTCGATGACCAGGTCACCTATGGCGAGCTGCTCCGGCGCCGGCTCCTCCGACCGCCGCAGACGCGCCCGGATCCGGGCCACCAGCTCCTTCGGCTTGAACGGCTTCACGATGTAGTCGTCCGCGCCCGACTCCAGGCCGACCACCACATCGACAGTGTCGCTCTTGGCCGTGAGCATCACGATCGGCACCCCGGACTCCGCCCTGATCAGACGGCACACCTCGATCCCGTCCCGGCCCGGCAGCATCAGATCCAGCAGCACCAGATCCGGTTTGGCCTCACGGAACGCGGCCAGCGCCTTGTCGCCGTCGGCTACGAAAGACGGCTCAAAACCTTCACCACGCAACACAATGCCGAGCATCTCGGCCAGTGCGGTGTCGTCGTCGACGACAAGGACTCGTCCCTTCATGAATGCCATCATCCCATTAACTAAATCGTTACCTGGCGTGACCTGTCACACAGCTCGGCAAGCGCATCAGCGGTCACGGGCGACACAGCCCCTTCCTCGGTGACGATCGCCGTCACCAACTCGGGCGGCGTCACGTCGAACGCCGGGTTGTACGCCTGGGTCCCCAGGGGTGCCACCGCGATCCCACCTCCCGCCTCTGCTCCCGCCATCGGAACCTGAGGTGCCGTGATCTCCGTCACCTCGTGCCCCGCGCGCTGTTCCACCTCGATGGACGCCCCGTCCGGGGTGTCCACGTCCACCGTCGTCAGCGGCGCCACCACGATGAACGGCACATGGTGGTACCGGGCGAGCACCGCGAGCGGATAGGTCCCGACCTTGTTCGCCACCGATCCGTCGGCGGCGATCCGGTCGGCGCCCACCAGCACCGCGTCCACCTCTCCGGCCGCGAACAGCGAGCCCGCGGCATTGTCCGTGAGCAAGGTGTACGCCATTCCGCTGCGCGCCGCCTCATAAGCCGTCAGCCTGGCACCCTGCAGCAACGGCCGCGTCTCGTCCACCCACAGCCGCCGCAGCCGCCCCACCCGGTGCGCGGCCAGCGCCACCGCGAACGCCGTGCCCTCGCCGCCCGACACCAGCGCCCCGGTGTTGCAGTGCGTGAGCACCCGGTGCCCGCCGCCCGGCAACAGCTCGTCGAGCAGCGCCAGACCGTGCGCGGCCATCCGGGAGCTGGCCTCGGCGTCCTCGCGGTGCAGCGCCCGCGCGGCGGCGAGCGCCGCCTCGGCGGCCCGCTTCTGGTCGCCCGTCCGGCCGAGCTCGGCCCGGTGCGCGGCCCGCGCCCGGCGCACCCCCACCGCGAGGTTCACCGCGGTGGGCCGGGCGCCCTCCAGCGCGTCGGCGGCGTCCTCCACGTCGAACCCGCGCGCGGCGGCGAGCGCGACGCCGTACGCCCCGGCGATCCCCAGCAGCGGCGCCCCGCGCACGGCGAGGGCACGGATCGCCTCCACCAGCGCGGGCGCGTCCGTGCACACCAACTCGACCTCCTCGGCCGGCAGTCTCGTCTGGTCGAGGAGGACGAGGACGGGGCCCTCGGGCGGCTCGTCCCATCGGATCGCCGGTATCCCGGTCGGCCGGGTGTCGTCGCCGGATCGCGCGTACTGATCAGCCATGCGGTCAGTCTGCCCCGTATCCGTCGGACAATTGAAGGTGCGCAGCGGATACGGCCCCCGGTCACTTCGCGGAGGCCGCGTGGCACGATGGGCGCCAACCTGCCGCCGCGACCGCGGACGAGCACCGTGAAGGAGCGACGATGAAGGACACTCCGGGCTGGGCCTCGCCCGGATCCGCCCCCTCCGGCGGCCAGGAGCCGGACCACCAGGACTCCGCGCAGCCGGCGGACCGGGCCGACGCGGACCGCACGCAGCCCGCGGACCACACCGGCGCCGACCAGACGCCCCCGCAGTCCAAGTGGTCCAAGGAGCAGCCGCCGCCCGCCCAGTGGTCCGCTCCCACCCCGCAGGCCCCCGGCCAGACCCCGCCACCACCGCCCGGCCCGGGCTGGGGCGGCCACCCCGGCCCCCAGCACCCCGGCCCCGGCGGCCGGCCCGGCTACGGTGCCCCCGGTCACGGCACTCCCGGCTGGGGCGGCGGCTGGGGCGGCCCCCCGCCCGCGGCCAAGCCCGGCGTGATCCCGCTGCGCCCGCTCGGCATCGGCGAGATCCTGGACGGCGCGGTCTCCACCATGCGCACGCACTGGCGCACGGTCCTCGGCATCTCCCTGGCCGTCGCGGTCGTCACCCAGATCGGGGTCATCCTGCTCCAGGGTTTCGTCCTCGACGACACCGCGAGCGCCGACGCCCTCAACGACCCCAGCGCCACCCCCGGTGAACTGGGCCGCGCCCTGGGCGACACCCTGCTGAGCACCTCCGTGGTCATGGTGATCTCCCTGCTGGGCACCATCATCGCGACGGCCCTGCTCACGACCGTGACCAGCCGCGCCGTCCTCGGCACATCGGTGACCACCGTCGAGGCCTGGCGGGACGCCCGCCCGCAGCTCCTCAGGCTGGCGGGACTCACCGTCCTGCTGCTCCTGACCGCCGCCCTGATCATGACCGTCGGCGTGCTGCCCGGCGTCCTCCTCGCCGCCGGCGGCTCCACCGGCGGAGGCGTCCTCCTCGCCCTCTTCGGCGGACTCGGCGCCTTCGTCCTCACCGTGTGGCTGATGATCCGCTTCTCGCTCGCCTCGCCCGCCCTGATGCTGGAGAAGCAGGGCGTCCGGAAGTCCCTCGGCCGCTCCGTCAAGCTGGTGCGCGGCTCCTGGTGGCGGGTCCTCGGCATCCAGCTCCTCGCCGCGATCATCGCCTACATCATCGCGTCGATCGTCGTGATCCCCTTCTCCTTCGCGGGCGCGGCCCTGGACGGGGACGGCATCTCCGGCCTCCTCGCCACCGGCGGCACCACACTCGGCTGGACCTACCTCGTCATCAGCGGCGTCGGCGCGGTGATCGGATCCACGCTCACCTTCCCGATCAGCGCGGGCGTCACCGTGCTGCTCTACATCGACCAGCGCATCCGCCGCGAGGCCCTCGACCTCGAACTGGGCCGCGCCGCCGGACTCCAGGGCTACGGCGACGCCCCGGGCGCCACCCCGGGGAGCTGATGGGGTGAGCCTGGCGGGGGGAGCACTGACAGCCGTACCGATGGCGTGGCGCTCGGCGGACGAGCCGCCCCTCACCCTCCCGCGCGACCCCGCGCGGGAGGCGGCGCGCCGCGAGCTGTCCAAGGGCATGTACCACCAGAACGACCCCAGTTGGTACGAGCGCGCCATGGACGCCTTCTGGGAGTGGCTCGACAAGGTGTTCGGCGCCGCCTCGGCCGCCACCCCGGGCGGCCCGCTCGGCCTCGTCGTCATCGTCCTGGCCGTACTGGCCCTCCTCGGAGCCCTGTGGTGGCGCCTCGGCACCCCACACCGCGCCCCCGCCTCCTCCACCGTGCTCTTCGACGACCGCCCCCGCAGCGCCGCCGAACACCGGGCCGCCGCCGCGGCGCAGGCCGCCCAGGGCCACTGGAACCAGGCCGTCCAGGAACGCATGCGCGCCGTCGTACGCTCCCTGGAAGAACGCGCCCTGCTCGACGCACGCCCCGGCCGCACCGCCGACGAGGCCGCCTCCGAAGCGGGCTCGGCGCTCCCCGCCCACGCGGACCGACTGCGCACCGCCGCCCGGGACTTCGACGACATCACGTACGGCGGCCGATCCGGGTCCGAGGAAACGTACCTCCGGCTCGCCGCCCTCGACACCGACCTGGAACACACCAGGCCCGCACCGGCGGGCAGCGCCCCCGGCACCGCGGACACCGCCCGCGGCACCCGCACGGGAGCCGCCGAATGACCACCGAGGCCACGCATCCGTCCACCTCGGCCTCGCCCACGGCCCGTCAGGTGTGGACCCGCGCGCGCGGGGTCGTCCTCGCGGCGGTGATCCTCCTGGCGGCCGCCGCCGTGATCGCCGTGATCCGCTCCGGCGCCGAACACGGCCGCCTGGATCCGCGCTCCGCCGACACCGACGGCAGCCGCGCGATCGCCGAACTCCTCGACGACCGGGGCGTGTCCACCCGGCTGGTCACCACCCTCGACCGGGCGAGCACCGCCGTCGGCCCCGACACCACCCTCCTGGTCGCAGCCCCGGACCTGCTGACCGACGCCCAGCAGAACCGCCTGCGCGCGGCGACCGAGAACTCCGGCGGACGCACGATCCTGGTGGCCCCCGGCTCCCCGTCGGTGAGCACCCTCGCCCCCGGCGTCACCGCCGACGCCGCCCTCAGCCTGGACTCCACCCTCAGGCCCCGCTGCGAACTGCCCGCCGCCCGCCGCGCGGGCAGCGCCGACACCGGCGGGATCCGCTACGACGTCACCGCGGGCGCGGCCGACACCTGCTATCCGGAGAACGGCCTGCCGACCCTGGTGCGCGTCCCCGCCGCCGAGGGCAACGGCGACACCGTCGTCCTCGGCGCCCCCGACATCCTCCTCAACAGCAGCCTCGACGAGCAGGGCAACGCCTCCCTCGCCCTCCAACTCCTCGGCTCGCGCCCCCATGTGGTCTGGTACCTCCCCTCGCTCGCCGACTCGGCCCCCGACGCGGGCAACCGCAGCTTCATCGACCTGCTCCCCTCGGGCTGGCTCTGGGGCACCCTGCAGCTCTTCCTCGCCGGCACCCTCGCGGCCTTCTGGCGGGCACGCCGATTCGGCCCCCTGGTGCCCGAGAGACTCCCCGTCGCGATCCGCGCCTCCGAAACCGTCGAAGGCCGCGCCCGCCTCTACCGCAAGGCCGACGCCCGCGACCGCGCGGCCGCCGCTCTTCGCTCCACCACCCGCACCCGCCTCGCCCCCCTCGTCGGCGTCCCCGTCTCCCGGGCACACACGCCCGAGGCCCTGCTCCCCGCCCTGTCCGCCCACCTCCACGGCGACGGACAGCCCCTGCACCCCCTCCTCTTCGGCCCGCCGCCCGGCGACGACAGGGCCCTCATCGCCCTCACCGACCAACTCGACGCCCTCGAAAGAGAGGTACGCCGTTCATGATGGACCCGACCACTGACAACGCCGCGGCCACCGGGGACCCGGGCACCGCCCGTGCCTCCCTGGAGGCCCTGCGCGCCGAGATCGCCAAAGCCGTGGTCGGCCAGGACCCCGCCGTGACCGGACTCGTCGTCGCCCTCCTGTGCCGCGGACACGTCCTGCTCGAAGGAGTCCCCGGCGTCGCCAAGACCCTGCTCGTCCGCGCCCTCGCCGCCGCACTCGAACTCGACACCAAGCGCGTCCAGTTCACCCCGGACCTCATGCCGAGCGACGTCACCGGCTCCCTCGTCTACGACACCCGCAGCGCCGAGTTCTCCTTCCAGCCCGGCCCGGTCTTCACCAACCTGCTCCTCGCCGACGAGATCAACCGCACACCCCCCAAGACCCAGTCGTCCCTCCTCGAAGCGATGGAGGAACGCCAGGTCACGGTCGACGGCACCCCGCGCCCGCTCCCGGACCCGTTCCTGGTCGCCGCGACCCAGAACCCGGTCGAGTACGAGGGCACCTACCCCCTCCCCGAAGCCCAACTGGACCGCTTCCTCCTCAAACTGACGGTCCCGCTCCCGTCCCGCGAGGACGAGATCAGCGTCCTCACCCGCCACGCGGAGGGCTTCAACCCGCGCGACCTGCGCGCCGCAGGCGTACGCCCCGTCGCGAACGCGGCCGACCTCGAAGCCGCCCGCGCCGCCGTCGCCAGGACGACCGTCTCCCCCGAGATCACCGCCTACGTCGTGGACATCTGCCGCGCCACCCGGGAATCCCCGTCCCTCACCCTCGGCGTCTCCCCCCGAGGCTCCACGGCCCTCCTCGCGGCCTCCCGCGCCTGGGCCTGGCTGACGGGCCGCGACTACGTCATCCCGGACGACGTCAAGGCACTCGCCCTCCCGACCCTCCGCCACCGCGTCCAGCTCCGCCCGGAGGCCGAGATGGAGGGCGTGACGGCCGACTCGGTCATCAACGCGATCCTCGCCCACGTCCCCGTCCCCCGCTGATGGCCCCCACCGGACGCGCCGCACTCCTCGCGGCCCTCGGCGCCCTCCCCGTAGGCATCTGGGAGCCCAGTTGGACGGGCATCCTCGCCGTCAACGCCCCGCTGGCCCTGGCGTGCGCCTGCGACTACGCCCTCGCCGCTCCAGTACGCCGGCTAAGCCTCCTTCGCTCCGGCGACACCTCCGCACGCCTCGGCGAGACCGCGGACATCACCCTCACGGTCACCAACCCCACCAACCGCCCCCTGCGCGCCCACCTCCGCGACGCCTGGCCCCCCAGCAGCTGGCCGGCCGGCACCGAAGTGGCCGTCTCCCGCCACCGCCTCACGATCCCGGCGGGCGAGCGCCGCCGCGTCACCACCCGCCTGCGCCCGACCCGCAGAGGCGACCGTCAGGCGGACAGGGTCACGATCCGCTCCTACGGCCCCCTCCGCCTCTTCGCCCGCCAGGGCAGTCACAAGGTCCCCTGGACCGTACGCGTGCTCCCCCCGTTCACCAGCCGCAAGCACCTGCCCTCCAAGCTGGCCCGCCTGCGCGAACTCGACGGCCGCACCAGCGTCCTGACCCGGGGCGAGGGCACGGAGTTCGACAGCCTCCGCGAGTACATCCCCGGCGACGACACCCGCTCCATCGACTGGCGCGCCACCGCCCGGCAGTCGTCGGTGGCGGTACGCACCTGGCGTCCCGAGCGAGACCGCCACATCCTCCTCGTCCTGGACACCGGCCGCACCTCCGCGGGCCGCGTGGGCGATGCCCCCCGCCTGGACGCCTCCATGGACGCGGCCCTTCTCCTCGCCGCCCTGGCCTCCCGCGCCGGCGACCGTGTGGACCTCCTCGCCTACGACCGGCGCGTCCGAGCCCTCGTCCAGGGCCGCTCGGCGGGCGACGTCCTGCAGTCCCTGGTCAACGCCATGGCCCCGCTCGAACCGGAACTCGTCGAAACGGACGCCCGGGGCCTCGCGGCCACCGCCCTCCGCACGGCCCCGCGTCGCGCCCTGATCGTCCTGCTCACCACCCTCGACGCGGCCCCCGTGGAACAGGGCCTTCTGCCTGTCCTGTCCCGCCTCACGCAGCGCCACTCGGTCCTGGTCGCGTCGGTCGCCGACCCGCACATCGCCCGTATGGCCGACTCCCGAGGCACCACGGACGCGGTCTACGAGGCCGCGGCCGCCGCCCAGTACCAGGCGGACCGCCACCGCACCGCCGAACAACTCCGCCGCCACGGTGTCACCGTGGTCGACGCGCCCCCGGACGACCTGGCGCCGGCTCTCGCGGACACCTATCTGGCGCTGAAGGCGGCAGGGCGCCTTTGATGTGAGGGGTTATATGCGGGGTCGACATGAGGGTGGGTTGGGAGCCCCGAAACGGTCCGGAAATGCAGAAAGGCCCACACCATAAGGTGTGGGCCTTTCTCAATATTTGTTCGGCGGCGTCCTACTCTCCCACAGGGTCCCCCCTGCAGTACCATCGGCGCTGTAAGGCTTAGCTTCCGGGTTCGGAATGTAACCGGGCGTTT